>JAGCIP010000182.1 GCA_017648525.1 Clostridia bacterium | reverse complement strand
CGTCGTCTTTTCCTTGCATTAAAGATGCGGGGATTTGCGCTTGCGGTTTGTCGAATAAAACGTGTTTTACTATGCCGTGTTGCCAATCACGATTAAGCGCTATGTATATCTTTTTTGCACTTAAAATTTGTTTCATACCGATTGTAATGCACCACTCGGGCATACCACGTAAGTCCCCACGTTGATAGCCGTATGCGTTGATAGTTTTGGTTTCACGAGAGATAGGCAAAACTCTTGTGGGAAGTTCTGCAAATTCTTCCGCAGTTATCGGGTCGTTTTCTTCTGCCGGCTCGTTAAAAGCAACGTGACCGTTAATACCAAGCCCGCCAAGACATAAATCAACACCGCCAAGACTTTCAATAAGTGCGTCGTATTCTTCTTCTTTTCCAACGCACGGGAATAATCTTTGTTCTTTTGGCATAATCAAACTTTGGTCTACACGTGAATAAAACTCGGTATTCATACGCTTTTCAAAACTCATATAATGGTTAGGGTCAATCATTTCAGTTGGCGACGTCATATATTCATCCATATTGAAAAACCAAACGTTCTTTAATGAAACTTTGAGTTGATTAACGAGTTTTGCCAAAATAGGATACTGGTCGGTTGGTCCGACGGGAACAATCATTACCGTCCTTTTGTTTTGCGCATTGTTTTTCATAATTTCTTCTAGCATTGTGAGCGCCATATCAAAATACACATCCCACTCTTTTGCTACCGTCTTAAACAAAATACCATTTACTTTCTTTTCCATTTTTTATTTCTCCAAACCGTTTAAAAATACTTTTTCTAATTCAAAATTAGCGTTTAGCACACAGATATTAGCATCCTTTCCTACTTCAAGACTACCGACCCTTGCATCTTCGCCGATTACTTTTGCGGGGTTAATCGTTCCTGCCTTTACAGCGTCGCATAAAGGAATTCCCGCATCTATAAGGTTCTTAACCATTTTTCTAACGCAAGTAATACTGCCGGCGTATCTTCCCGTTTCGGCAAGCGTTGCAACGCCGTCGTTCACAACGACCAACTGCGCATTGTCGCCCGTGCCTAGTTTATAAATCGTTCCGTCGACAGGAATACCCGCACAACTTAAGCAGTCGGAAACAACGCACACCTTGTCCACGCCTTTAGCACGAATAATCATGCGTGCAAGTTCTGGCGGTATATGTTTATTGTCTGCAATCAACTCTACGGTAAGTCTATCGTCGATTAACGCATATTCTCTAAAGCCAACGTTTCTAACCCCGTCTTCAAAGCGCAATTCGCTTGTAGCGCAATATAAGTGAGTAACGTGTCTTAATCCGTTTTCAATAGCGGGCATAAATTTAGGGTAAATCCCGTCGTCGTGTCCACCGCTAACCATAATCCCCCTTTCGGTGAGCGCCTTTGTCATTTGCTCAGCCCCGTCAAGTTCGGGGGAAATTGTAACCGTCTTGATTATATCAGCGTAATCAAACATATAAGAGTAATCGTCACAACTAGGAACGGCAAGTTCTTCCAACTTTTGCGCCCCACGGTTTTTAACCGATAAGTACGGCCCTTCTAAATGAACGCCAACTACTTGTGCTCCCACCCCTTGTCCGCTTTTCATATACTCTTTTGAAAACTCTAAAAAATTTATAATTTGCGGTTTTGGTGCGGTGCAAGAAGTTACAACAACCGAAGTTGTGCCGTTATCTAAATGAAAAGTCAACGCCTTTTCAAACGCACCTTTCGTGCAATCCATAAAGTCTGATGCATAACCGCCGTGCGTGTGAATATCCACAAACCCCGGCGTTACCAAACTTCCTTTAGCGTCAAAAACTTCTTCGCCCGACGCAGGGATTAGGTTTTCGCCTATCTCTGCAATTTTTCCGTCTAAAATTCGCAGGTCGCCATTTGTGGCGCTATCTAATTTTACAAGCAATCCGTTTTTTATTAACATAATTAGAACTCCTTTTTAGAACTCCAACTTTTCGCCGTTAGCCATTGCTTCAAAAATTTGGGTTAACACCATAAACGCACGAACGTTGTGGAAAGGCCCTTTCCAAGCACTACCTTTAATGTAGTTAATCGGCGTTCCGTCACGGTGTAAATGCCCAAACCACTCGGGGTGACCGGGGTCTGGGTAATGCTTAAAGGCATAATCTTTAATCTTTTCAAACCATTTAATATACCACTCGTCGCCCGTGTACCAGTATGAATAAGCAAGCGCAATCATTGCTTCGCAATGCACCCAGAACAACTTCATATCCCACTCAAGTGATAATACGGGTTTGTTTTCTATATCGATAAAATAGAAAAGCCCGCCCATTTCTTCATCCCAGCCGAGGTCTAACGACCAACGCAAGATTTCCATACATTTTTCCATTAATTTCTTGTCTTTTCTATGAATAGCCTCTTTCATCATAAACCACGCAGTTTCCATACTGTGTCCGGGGTTGATAAAGCGTCCGTCGGGTGAGTTTAAGCGTTCTCCGTTTTGCCCAACCGTTTCAAAAAGCGCCTTTTCTTCGGGCTTAACAAAATAATTAAATATGGTATCTAAGCACGAAGTAATCATTTGGTCGTAACGTGGGTTATCGTCAATTTCACGCATGCATTGTGAAACGTTCATCATAATCATAACGATACTGTGCCCACGATTTTTTCTGGTAGCGGGGTTAACCTTGGGCGGGAATACGCCCGGGGTGGTATAATAATATAACATTTTTTCATACAAGGCAATCGCACGCTCTTTGACTTCTTGTAGCCCCGTCGCCTTGTAATATTCTGCATAACCCATAACGGCAAACGCTTCTGAAAAATAATATCTTCTTTCAACCAAAGGTTGTCCGTCACGAGTTACGGTAAAATACATATGTCCGTTTTCGGCAAAGCAGTATTTGTTTATAAAATCGTAACCGCATTTTGCAGCGTCAAGCCACTCTTGCTTTTTGCCAAATTCGTTGTATAGTTTAGAAAACATCCAAAGACTTCTGCCTTGTTGCCAAACCGACTTATCTTCGTGGAAAAGTTCGCCGTCACGCATAAACCCACAAAGGAAACCGCCGTATTCTTTATCTACTGAAAACTTAGTCCAAAAAGGCACGAAATCGCCCAAAAGCACTTCCTTAAAGTCGTTCATCTGCTTTTCAAAATCACTTTTTTTCATATTAATAACCCTTAAATTTTTATTTGTTTTTTTCTATAAATTCCGCCACTTTGTCCATGCTTAACGGATAAGTACGTGCGCCTTTATTAGTACACTTATAAGCCGAAACGGCGCTTGCAAAATCGCAACAATCTTTAACCGATTTGCCGTTGCAATAAGCAACCAAGAACGCACCGTGAAAGGTGTCGCCCGCACCGTTTGTATCAACGGCGTTTACCTTTATACTATCATAATGCAAAGCCTTGCCGTCTTGATAATAATATCCGCCGTTTTTACCGTCGGTAACCACCAAAACTTTGGGGGTATATTGTTTATAGAGTTTTTCCATTGCGGTGGGAATAGTCTTTTCCCCCGTAAAGCCAAGCGCAAATTCCGCAGACGGAATTAAAATATCGATAAACGGAAGTAAACGCTCTATACCTGCGTATAAACCACCTGCGTCAAGACTAATTAAAACGCCCTTTTCTTTCGCATATTTTGTCGCTTGTATCGCACATTCGAGATAATTGCCGTCTAAATGCAAGATATAAGCGTCGTCTAACGCCGAAAAAATTAAATTTTTAGGGTCGTCCTTAACCGTTCCCCTATCGAAAGTGCAAGTACGGGTCGCTTTGTCGCTTGCAAGTATTATGTAAGAAACGAAAGAAGTCGCCCCGCCTATTATCGTTGCGTTTTTGGTGCTTACACCGTATTTTTCAAAATCTTCTATCAAATACTTGCCCGCATTGTCGCCACCAAAACCGCCTATAACTTCGGCGTTTACGCCAAGTTTGCTTAACACGACGAGCGCATTGCCAACCGGACCGCCACCCGACAAAAAAATGCCGTTGGCTTTTTGCTTGGTGTCTTCTTTGGGATAGGATTCGCAGTTAATAAGCGTGTCTAAAACACACGCACCTAAACCGACTACTTTTTTCATACTCTGTCGTTTGCTCCAAGAAGTTGAATTTTAGAAACGGCAAACGCTTTTACCGCTTTGATAGGCTCTGCCATAAAGGTGTCGATTCCAACGATACTTCTATCAACGGTAAACACGGTGTCTAAGAAAGAATAGCACACGTCCGTGCCGAAATTGATTTTTCTAATACCCGCTTCAACCGCCAACTTAATTTGTTCGTCGGGAATACCACTACCACCGTGTAAAACTAACGGCGTGCCGATAGCGTCTTTAATTTCTTTAATGCGTACTATTTGTAAAACCGGGGCTTGTTTATATCTGCCGTGTGCCGTTCCTACAGCAACTGCTAACGCAGAAACACCCGTGCCTTCAACGTATTTTTTTGCTTCTTCAACGGTGGTGTAATCGGTGGGAATCCCATCCGCCGCCTTGCCGATATGCCCGATTTCGCCTTCTACGCCAATGTCTAAAGCAGATAAAAGGTCAACCGCTTTTTTTGTTTTTTCTATATTTTCTTCTAATGAAAGTTGTGAAAAGTCTACCATAATACCAGTTGCGCCGTTCTTAACCGAAATAGCGGCGGGTTCATACCCTGCGCCGTGGTCTAAGTGCATACATACGGGCACGCTTGCTCTTTCCGCCGCCTTTAAGATAATAGGGGCAAGATAATCAACAAACCCCGTGCTTGCTAAACGTGAATAGAATTGTAAAATAACGGGCGAGCGTTGTTCTTCCGCCGCTTGGATAATACCCATTACCGTTTCCATATTGTACACGTTAAACGCCGGAATTGCATATCCTTTTTGGTCTGCATCTTTTAAGATTGTCTGTAAGTTTACTAACATTTTATACCTCCGCAATTATGCCATAATCGGCATAATCGAATATTCTTTCTTTTTTATTTATATTAACGGCAATAACCGTTCCCGCACCCGCTATGGCACAGGTATGTTGTACTGCGCCCGAAATTCCAAACGCCACGTACACTTTTGGGCAAACCGTTCTTCCAGTAAGCCCCACTTGTTTTTCATACGGCATCTTTCCGCTGTCCGCCACTATTCTTGAACAACATACTTCCGCACCGTATTCTTTTGCTAATTCTTTTATTTTATCTATTTTGTCTATTACGCCTTTTCCTATCGAAAAGATGACTTTTGAACTCTCGTTTTTAACTGTTCGCACGGTTGCAAACGCAATAGGACTTTCACAAACGATATCAGCCGTTACGTTTCCGCCAAGCGCAGGTCTTGTCATAACTAACCTTTCATTTTCTACACGGAAAGAAATACAGTCGGCACAAATGCCCGCACCCGTTATCACAGCCGTTCTTGACGCAAAAATCTTTAACTCTTGGCTATCTTCAAAAAGAAGAACTTTTACCTTTTTTTCTTCTATCTCTCTTGCAAATTCGCTTGGGGTTTTTCCGTCCACCGTTAATTCAACGGCGGTTTTTGCAATATTTTCCGCCTTGTCTTTGACCTTGCCTACAAAATGCACTATCTCTAACTTTTCCGTCTGGTCTTGGCTTTGAGAAATTAAGGGTTTTTCTAAACCTTTTTTAATTAAATCGGGCAAATCCTTGAATTCTTTCCACTCGCACTCTCTACGCCCAACGCTACTTTCATAACTTTTAATAACTCGGGTTGGCGAGCCTTTAAGCCCGCATTTTTCTCTTGGCAAACCCAAAATAGAGTTATCTAAAACCTGCACTTCCCCCGCCTTAGAAAAAATGGACGGAAAACGCAAAGTTCTTATCTTTTCAAAAGTATATATGGTTTTATTTTGCAAAGTTACCGCATTGCCGTTTCTCTGGATTGCGGTTGTTCCGTCAAAGGACATTAAACCAACCTTGATATCATAGCCCAACCGTTCGGCGAGCATAGGCGGAACTTGCGCAGTATCTCCGTCCACGCTTTGCTTACCGCAAAACACCAAATCGGGATTAATTTTTTTAATAGTTTCGGCAAGGATTAAACTAGTCGCTTGCGTGTCGCTCCCCGCATAAATATCGTCGCTTACAAGAACGGCTTTTACGCCTAATCTCGTTAACGATTGCAAGGCGGATAAAACCGAGCGGGGCGCCATGCTAACTACGGTTATATCTCCGCCCAACTCTAACGCACACTCTAAAGCAGAGCCGTCGAAAGGATTTAACTCTCCCTTAAAATATTTTAATAAAACGACTATTTTCTTATTCATCAATAATTTCCGTTAAGAACGCACTAATTTTTTTGTATTTTTTAAATATCTTTGCGTATTTTTGCGTGTTTTCCGCCTTGGGCAAGGTTTCGCCAACCACCTTTTGACAAACGCTTATTGCGTGGTCATAATCTTTAAAAAACCCTGCAAAAATACCCGCACACATTGCCGAGCCGAAAGACGAATCGTTGTTTTCGGTCTGCACGAGTTTTAAGTTAAGAGCGTCCGCAACTATTTGTCGCCAAATTTCACTCTTTGCTCCACCGCCTATAACGAAAGCGGTATCGCCGATTTTTACTCCCTTATCTTTGAGATAAGTTATGCAGTCTAACAAACTTAACGCAACGCCTTCCATTACCGCACGCACGAAATGCGCTTTAGTATGCCCTGCCGAAACACCCAAAAAACTGCCCCTTAACGACGGGTTTGCGTGTGGGGTTAGTTCGCCCACTAAATAGGGGTGGAATATAAGCCCGTCCGCACCGACGCTTATATTTTTAGCCATCTCGCTAAATTCTTCAAAATTACCGCCGAAAGTATCTCTAAACCAACGAAGTGACGAGGCGCACGATTTTGTTGCGCTACCGGGGTAATACAAACCGTCTTTTAAGTGCGAATAGTTAATTATGTTTTTATCGGCGTAATAATTGTCAGAAACCACGCAAATTCTCCCTGCTGTTGCAAGTTTTAAGGTCATTTCTCCCTTTTTAACACCACCCGCTGAAAAAACTTCCATAACCGTGTCGGTCGCACCGCAAATTACGGGCGTTCCGACGGCTAAGCCCGTGTCTAACGCAGACTGTTCGTTAACTTCGCCCACCTTGTCTAACGGATTTACGATTTTGGGCATATTTTCTTCGGTTAAACCCACAAGCGAAAGCAAATGCTCGTCCCAAACCAACTTGTCAAAATCAAATAGCATACTGCCTTGCGCTTCGATAAAGTCGGTTACGAAATCACCCGTGAATTTACCACGAACGAAATCCTTTGCAAAAGTAACTTTTTTAACTTTATTATAAACTTCTGGAAAGTTGTTTTTAACGAACAAAATTTCGGGCAAAGTCCAAATAGTGTCAACCTTATGTTTACACTTGCTAAAAAGTTCTTCCCCGAAATTTTCTTCTAAATATAGTTTTTCTTTAATACTGCGTGTATCCGTCCAGTACACCGAATTACAAACGGGCTCACCCGCCTCGTCCATAAGAACTGCGGTGTGAGTTGCCGCATCAAAACAAACGCATTTAATCTCTTTTGCGTCCACGCCCTTTAACAACGAGCGAATGTTTTGACAGGCTGAATTATACCAGTCGAGCGGGTTTTGTTCGGCTTTGCCATTTTCCCCGAAAAAAGTAGGATATTCGGCGGTGGCTGTCGCCACCACCTTTCCTTTTTCGTTCAATAAGGTCGCCTTACTTGCCCCGCCACCGAAATCTACGCCAAGTACATACATTTTAGTTAGTCCTTTATAACTGTTTTTTATAACTTTTCTTGGTTAAAAATTAACTGTTAGTCCATTTATGTTCTTCTTCACTCGTGCAGAAGATACCACGATTTTTGCCAGCCATTACCCAAAGAGTATAGTTCTTATAACCGGGCGCAACCGAGAACGGATGATAACCTTTCGGCACTTCTACCATGTCGCCCGTCTTTACTTTATACGCTTCGTTTAGGTCGCCTTCTTTTGAGTATACCATTTGCACGCCAAAGCCTTGCGGTTTGTCAAATTCGAAATAATAAATTTCGTCTAGGAAACCTTCGGTCGGCATATTGTCTAAATCGTGTTTGTGCGGGGGATAACTTGCCCAGTTGCCGTCTTCTACCCAGAATTCACCGATATAGAGAAGATTTGCGCCAACCGTTTCGGGAAGATTGAAAGCAGCCGTTCTTGCAAACGAGCCCTTTCCTAAATCTTTAACTTTAATTTCTTCAACGGGAACGTAAGCAGGCTCAAAATACTTAACGGCGGGTGCTTTTGCAACTGCAATCTTAACGTCGCCACCCTTACCCGTAACGGTAAACGGCGTGTCTTTACCAACGTAAACTGCTTCTGCAGGTCCGTCAAACACGTTGTCACGCTTGCCAACTTGGTCGAACGCAAAGTTTTCGCCCTTAACCGAGCATTTCCCGTAAAGAATAATCAATGCGAATTCCTTGCCCTTTTCGTCAACGGTATAACTTTGTCCGTCGGCAAGTTTCAAAAAGTCGAGTTCTGCGTACGCAAGGGGTGAATTTCTATCACTAACAACTCTTTCGTAGCCGTATTTTTCTACGTAAGTTTTCTTTAAATTCATAAATTACATATTCTCCTTTATCATTTCTTCAATCGAAATAACTCTATATCCATCTGGACAAGTTGCTTTAAGCGCTACGTATTCGGCAGGGTTTTCAGTAACGATAGTCTTGCAATCCATATTTTTTGCGTTAAACCATCTGTCTTTAGCAACTTGGGTCATAACGTCGGGCATATATTCAGCCATAACGAGTTGACCTGCAAGGTTTGCTTCCTTGCCGATAAGGAGCATATCTTTAACAACGCCGACCTTTTCGATAAGTTTTCTTCCCGTAGTAACGTCGTCAAGTTCTCTTGCATAAGCATAATTGTCTTGTAAAGAATATTCGTTATTAGATTTCTTAACGACAATTTTACCACTTTCAATCAAGGAATACAAGTATTCGTTAAAACTTATTAAGTTTGCGGTAATTTCTATACCGCATTCTTTATATTCGTGGCGCATAAGCGATAGGTCAACAGGGTCGTAAACGATAACCGTCTTGTAACCGTTTAATGCTTTTGCCGAGTTTTTGAAAGCGTTTTGGGTTTCTGCGGTTTTACCCGTTAAGAACCAAAGCGCAGAACCGCTGTCTTGGTCTTTGTTAAAACTTACGCTAACGCCCGCATCTTTTAAGAGTGCGATTGCCGTTTTAACACTTTCGGGCGCTTTATAAATGGCGTCTTGACCAGCAAAGAACAAGGTGTCGCTATCGTTACTGCAAAGTTGGTCTAAACAACTGCAAGCGGTTGCGTTAAACACGTTGCCACTCGCTTGATAGTTTTCAAGAAGTTTTACGATATAATCTGGGGCAAGACCGTTCAACACGATTTCCGTCTTTAATTCTTGAATAAATACTTTAGGGTCAAACCCTGTCATACAGTTATTAGTACAAGCCCCGCAAAGAGTACATTCGTAAACGTTGCTTGCAATTTCTTTAAGTTCGGTTGAGCCATGAACGACTAAACTTGCACCCATTGCACGTGCACGAGCGGTGTTCCTTTCTAAACCCGTTGCGTTACCTATCGGGCAAATATGACGGCACATCCAACAAAATCTACAATTATCTATAATATTTTTTGCTTTTTCGGTAATATTCATAATTTTGCTCTCCTATTATAATCCAAATTATAATCCCAACTTGAACGGGTTCATAATACCGTTCGGGTCAAGCGTCTTTTTCAAGTTTTCAAACACTTGCATTGCGGGTCCGTATTGTTCTTTCATCATTCTGCCAAGTTTAAAGCCAACGCCGTGGTGGTCGTTAACTACACCGCCGTTTGCAAGCGCAACCCTTATGCCGTAAGTCCAAATTTCGTTGTGTAAACGCATTGCTTCAACAGGGTCTTGCGGAACGTGTTCACCGTCGATAATAAAGCGGTCGTACATCATACAACCCCATTCGTACCAGTGTGAAAAGTGTGCGATAAATTTAGCAAACGGATATTTGGTTTCGATTGCTTCTTTCATTGCCCAGTAAATCTTTTCTATCTTGTCGTAAGGCGCAATGGTGTCCATAGTTCCAAACATTTGCGGAATATCCATCATGTGCCCCGGGTAGAAGAACGTAATTTTTTCTTTCCACCACTTTTCACCGTATTCGCTACCCAAGTCTTCCGCACCGTATTTAGCAAAGGTGTCAAGCAAAATCTTTTCTTCAACGTCAACGAGTTCTTTAACCCCTTCGTAAGCGATATTCATAAATGCGCCGGGTTTTGCAACGCCAACGATTTTCTTAATCAAACTTGCGGTTTCGGCTTCGTCGTAAAGACGCATAACAGACGGCTTAAATTTTTGTAATACTTCTTTGCTTGCCTTAAACGCAGAAGTCATATCCTTGAATAAGAAACCACGG
>JAGCIP010000018.1 GCA_017648525.1 Clostridia bacterium | reverse complement strand
GATTTTCGAGCATTTTATAAGCACGGAGATTTGCATATTTCCAAGTTTGAAAATGCAGTTGATTATTGTGTTGACAAAGCAAATAAAACGGTTACGTTAACCGCTAAAACTTACGTCCACGCAGTTGAGTTAGAGGGCGAAGCTGTGTTTAGCGACAATGGATTTTCTATGCTTAAAGGGGAAACTCGCAAGGTTGCATACGACCTTTTAACTAACGATAGTAAAAGCGAAATAACTATAGAAACATACAATCTTAATATACTTGTTTAAGTTAGATAAATACAAGCAAAATAGTGATTAATTTTGTCTGGTATAATTAATTATAAAGTAAAAAGACACGGGTAAAACCATGCCTTTTGCATAGGAAAGTTATAATTTTTCCTTTTGAAGTTTTCTATATGCTAGAGGGGAAATTTTTTCTTTTTTCTTGAAAACTAATCCGAAATAGTTTGCGGAAGAAAAGCCACACAACTCTGAAATTTCTTCTACACTTTTATTTGTTTTTTGCAATAATTCTTTTGCTTTTGTTATCTTGATATTCAAAAGATATTCAAAAGGCGAACACTTAATATACTTATTAAAATTGTAGATTAACATGCCTTTTGAAGTGTAAAATTTCTCTGCAATTTTATTTAGCGATAAGTTTTCGGCGTAATTAGAATTTAGATATTTTATTACCTTTAACACTAACGGGGGGATATATTTATCTTTGCTGGTGTTAGCGTCTAATCTATTATGTGGTATATTATTGATTTGATAAATCAAATATGAGAAAAGTGATTTTAATATTAAATCAGAAAATTTTTGCAATTTATTTACGTTGTCCATTTGATTTAATATTTCACTAAAAATATTTAACTGTGTTTGGCTTAATTTAATTATTGATAGTGCCTTTTCGTTTAGAACGTGTTTTTGAAAGGAATCAAGATAACTTTCGTCGACGTTTACGTTGTGTCTAATAAAAGCAGAGCCTTCGGTTTTATGTAAAACATGTGGCGGAATAATAATTAAGACAGGCGCACTTAACCTATATAGTGCGTTAGACAAGAAAAAATCTCTATTTCCTTTTTCTAAAAAATAGATTTCAAAGTGCGAGTGAGAATGTAGGTCAATCATAGACCATTCTTCTGTTTTGCTTGATTTTTCAATTTCTATAAAGTTCATAATCTTAAAATATATATGTAATTTTTATTTATTTTAACATTTATTATATAGAATAGTCAAGTGTAAAATGATATAATAATCAAAATAAAGGAGAATGTTGTTATGATTAAAGTAATGCAGTATGGTGAAGGCAATTTTTTAAGAACCTTCGTTGATTATTATTTCAACGAATTGAACGTTGAGGGTGGAAATTACGGTGTAAATATCGTTAAGCCAATAACCTTTGGCACACTTGAAAAGTTTGAAAAACAGAACAATAAATATCACGTTATTTTGCGTGGTAGCGTTAACGGAAAAGCGGTTGAAACGGTTAAGAAAATTGACGTTTTACAAAGTGTTGTTTGTCCGTTTACCAACTATGATGAATACATTGCGTTTGCAAAAGACGCAGAGTTAAAAATTATTGTTTCAAATACCACCGAAGCGGGTATTTGTTATAATGAAAACGATAAGTTTGACGGGTTTGAAAATATAACTTACCCTGCAAAACTTACTAAATTTTTATTTGAAAGATTTTCCTGTGGGCTTGGCGGTGTTTATTTAATGCCGGTTGAACTTATCGACAATAATGCAGACAATCTTAAAAAGTGCGTTGACAAATACATAGAACTTTGGAATTTACCAAAGGAATTTAAGGCTTGGAATGATAGGGAAAACTTTTATTGCAACACGCTTGTTGATAGAATAGTTTCGGGCTACCCAAAAACGCCAGAAGATATTGCGTACATTGAAAAATTGCTCGGCGAAAAGGACGAGCTTGTTTCTATCGGTGAACCGTTTGGTTTGTGGGCGGTAGAAAAGAAAGGCGAAATCGCTAAATATATTAAAGAAGGAACGCACGGCATAGGCGTAGTGCTTACAGAAGACATTAACTATTATAAAAAGAGAAAAGTAAGAGTGTTAAACGGAAGCCACACTAACATTGTTCCCGTAGGTTTATTAAAAGGTGCTATTACCGTTTACGACTGTATGACGGACGAGACGCTTAAAAAGTTCTTAAACGATACGCTTGAAAGTGAAATTATACCCTTTGTTTCAAACGACGTAAACGCCACAAAAGAATTTGCTGATAGCGTTACCGATAGATTTATGAACCCGTATTTAAACCATCAGTTGACTAGTATTGCGCTTAATAGTATTTCAAAGTGGAGAGCAAGAAATTTACCGAGTTTTAAGGACTTTTATAATAGAAACGGTAAAATTGCGCCGAATTTAACTTATGGTTTTGCTTGTTTAATAAAAATTTATAGTGGTATAAAAGAGGTTGACGGTAAATTTCATTACGACTTGCCAAATAGGACTATTGAAATTCAAGATGATTTGCCATACTTACAATACTTTGCAAATGGCGGTAGTGTAAAAGAATTTATGCAAAATAAGGACGTGTGGGGCGAAGACCTTACTGCTTATAACGGTTTTTACGAAAAAGTTGAAGAGATTATAAAATAACTATGAAAAAATGTATAATTATAAACGATAAAGATAACGTAGGTGTGTGTTTGGTAGAAACAGACGGTATTCCGGCTGGACATAAGGTCGCTTTGTGTGACATATATGAAGATGAGTTTGTTATTAAATACGGACAAATAATAGGTCGTGCAACCCAGTTTATTAGAAAAGGCACTTGGGTACATTCTCATAACTTAAAGTCGCATTTAGACGAAAAAACTGAATATATCTACGATTATAAAGCAATTAACCCCAAGATACAAAGTGGAACTTTTATGGGGTATAAGCGTGCAAAAGGACGTGCGGGAATTCGCAACGAGATATATATAATTCCTACCGTTGGGTGTGTGAATAATGTGTGTATGCGTGTAGAAAAACTATGCCAAAAGTACGTAAAAGGAAGCATTGACGGCATTTTTGCGTTACCGCACCAGTTTGGTTGTTCGCAACTTGGCGAAGATAATGAAAATATTAAGAAGTTGTTATGCGCAACCGCTCTTAATCCTAATGCAAGTTTTCTACTATTCGTTGGATTGGGATGTGAAAATAACGGTCTTGATGGAATAAAAGAGTATCTTAAGCCGTTTAATAGAGATAATATTGCATATTTTAATTGCCAAGAAGTTGAAGACGACGTGGCGTATGCTATGAATATTATTAAAGAGTTT
>JAGCIP010000017.1 GCA_017648525.1 Clostridia bacterium | reverse complement strand
GATAGAGTTTTTGTTGACATTCAACTTCTAAACGTTACAGGACAGTCTAACTTTATTGTTTCAAAACTTAATGGTCACGGTATGAACGATTCTCGTTTTGATTCCATTGCACCAAAGGTTATTTATGACGAAATTTTAGCCGACTATTCAGTAGGCGACGTGGTTATTATTAGCCCGTTTAAGGCGTACGATTTTATAGACCCAAGCGCTACTTTTTCTTATTACGTTTTGGATCAAAACGGTAATTACGTCGTGTCTGATTGCGGAATTATTCTTGACGGAAAACAAGATTGTACTAAATCTTATGAGTTGACGCTTAACACCTACGTTACCTACTCTTTATACGGAGAAGCGGTTGATTTCACGCCAACTAATAAGACGAGAATTTCGCGTAATATTTCAATCGTTGATAAGGTGTTGCCTACCATTGAGTTGAATATTACCGCAAATATTTTTGCACTAGGTGAAATCACGCTTGCATCTTACACGGCTAGTGACGATATGGGCGAAGTTACGGTAGATATCGTAGTCTATATGCCAAACGCTAAAGTAGTTTATTCTGCAAATGGTAAGTTCAACGCTACTATTAAAGGCGAACACAAAGTCGTTTATAGGGCTACGGATAAGGCGGGGAACGTGTGCTTTGCCGAATACGTGTTTATGGTTAAATAGGGGGATATTATGAAATTATTTAGAAAGTTTATAGTTTTTGCTTTAGTAAGTTTGTTTTCAGTTTCCACCCTTTTATCAGGTTGCAATTCAACGCCCGAAGGTCCTACTACTCCAGAAGAAAAACCTTTGTTTGAAAGCACTGGTAATTATATTTTCAAAAACGGCTTGACAGATTATAGAATCATTTATCCTGCTGATGCAAGTTCTGACGAAACTGTTGCAGTCGAAGAAATTAAGTTTATTTTATCCGAAGCGACCAACGTTGAATTAGAAACTGTTTCGGATGCCGAAATTCAAACAGTCGAGTCGCAAAGCAAGTATATTTTAATCGGTGATAACAAGTTTGCCGTTGAAAAAAATGTTGTTCCCACTTCCGAACAGGTAAATTTGAGCGGGTACGTTATCAAAACGATTGATAACTGCGTTTACATTGTGGGCGCAACTTCTACCGCAACCTTGTTTGGTGCGTATAAGTTTTTAGAATATACTGTTAACTACGATTATTTCTTTACCGATATCTACCACGTTGACCAAGACGTTTTGGATATTCCGCTTATGAAATACGACGTTAATTTCAAGTCGCCTTTTGATTACAGTATGATTAGGTACGGCGCACATAGTGATGCTCATAGTCAAGTTACAAAATACAGCACTTCGAAAAGACCGTTCGATTATGACCCGATTTCCGGTTTTGGCGGACACTCTTCTATGTCATATTTGCCTCAAAGCAAATATTTTAATGAAAACGACCCCGAAAATTACCATCCAAAATGGTACATGCAAGAAGAAGATGGGTTGTGCAATCAGTTGTGTTATACTGCGAGGGGTGACCAAGCCGAGTACGATTTGATGATTAAGGCATCTGCAGAAACTATTTTTAATGCAATGCGTAAAAATCCTAATCTTTATATGTTCGATTTTTCTATGACCGACGGGGCGTTTGAAACTTGGTGCCATTGTGATAAGTGTACTGAAGTGACTAATTATTACGGCGGGGCGACTTCGGCGGCAGTCGTCTTATTCCTTAACGATTTAACTGATTATATTAACGAATATTTTGAAAGTGACCAAGGCAAAGACATAAAGAGAGAATACTATATTTTCTTCTATGCTTATTTCAGTTTGGTAAAAGCGCCCGTAAATTACAATGCTGAAACGGGTGAAATTACTTTAATAGACGATAAGGTTATTTGTAACAAGGAAGTCGTGCCTGAACTTGCTGATTTAGGAATGGACTATACTCAAAGTATTTACGCAGAAGTAAATAAAGAAACTTATGAAAGGTATCTTTGTTGGGAATTCATTGCGCAAAAAATCGGGGCTTATGTTTATTCTTGTGTTTACAACGATTATTTAGTCCCGCTTGACGACTTTAACGATATGCAAGAACTTTATCAGTTTTTAAAGAGCATAAACGTTATGTCGGTATTTAACTTGGGCAATGGTGCAGAAAAATCTTTCCATACCGGTTGGGCGGCTCTTAGAACTTATTTAGTAAGTAAACTTTCTAACGACGTTGATATTGATATGAACTTTTATATTCAAAAGTTCTTTGATAACGTTTATTTAGATGGTTCTGAAAAGATGAAACAACTTTTTGACGAATTCCGTTTTGTTGGAGAGTATAACACGGCTAATTTTTCCGACTATTCAGGTAGGAGCGTTTGTTATAATGACTTTACAAAAGAAATTTTCTTTAGTAAACAACTACTAACGCGCTGGAGAAATCTTTGCAACGAGGCGTTGGCTGAAGTTGTGAAAAATCAAGAAAACGACCCATCACAATACCGAAACGCTTACAATATGATTTGTGGAGAACGAGTTTGGGTCAACTACCTATTTTTTAACATTTACGGTAATGACAGTTCTATCCCGGAACAAACACATAAAGCCATTAAGAGCGAACTTTTAAGCGATATAGAACGTTTGGGCATTACTACTAGACAGGAAGGACCGGTTGTTTCTATTGATGGTTTGGTCGATTTATTAAAGAGGTAATAATTATGGAAAACACTT
>JAGCIP010000181.1 GCA_017648525.1 Clostridia bacterium | reverse complement strand
GATGATCCCGTTCATTATCGGTATCTTAGCTGGTTATGCAGTTGCTGCTATCTTCACCTTAATCGGTTCACTCGCTAAGGTTCCCGAACTCATCGTTATCGACTTCAGCTTATTCAGCAATATGACTTGGCTTCCCGAATTCACTTTCATCGAAGCATTTAAGGGTGTAGGTGAAATTGACTTAGCGTTTATCGGTACGGTTGCAGTTGCATACGTTCCCGTAGCGTTCGTTGTTTTTGCTGAACACTTAGCAGACCACAAGAATATTTCTTCTATTATCGGTACCGACCTTACCAAAGACCCCGGTCTTCACAGAACTCTTTTGGGTGATGGAGTTGGCTCAATGGTAGGTGCTTTCTTCGGCGGTTGTCCTAACACCACTTACGGCGAATCAGTAGGTTGCGTTGCTATCTCTGGAAACGCGTCTGTTGTAACTATCATCACCGCTGCAATTATTTGTATCGTAGCATCTTTCTTTGCTCCGTTTATGACCTTGCTTGCAACTATTCCTAACTGCGTAATGGGTGGCGTATGTATGACTTTATACGGCTTTATCGCTGTATCAGGTTTAAAGATGATTCAAAAGGTTGACCTTTCTGAAAACGCAAACCTCTTCACCGTTTCAGTTATCTTGATTGCAGGTGTAGGCGGTATGGTATTGAAAATTGGTGCAATCACCATTACTTCTATTGCATGTGCTCTTATTCTTGGTATCCTTGTAAATCTTCTTACTTCTAAGGCAAAGGCAAAAGCGCAAGCGGAAGAACAACCCGCAGAAGAAAAGGAGATTGCATAACCTTGAAAAACTATAATAACGTACACATTTTAGACCATCCGTTAATTCGTCATAAACTTGCAATAATTAGAGATAAAAACACGAATACTAAACAATTCCGTGAAATTATTAGCGAACTTGCAACACTTATGGCTTATGAAAGTTTCAAAGACGTGCCCACTCAAAAAATTGTGGTAGAAACGCCCTTAGAAACGGTTGAACAAACGGTGGTAAAAGAAAATTCAATAGCAATCGTGCCTATTCTTCGTGCAGGGCTTGGTATGGTGGACGGCATTTTATCATTATTCCCCGCAGCAAAGGTAGGTCATATCGGTCTTTATCGTGACGAAGAAACCTTTGAGCCAAAGGAATATTATTGTAAACTTCCCGTGGCTATCGAAGATAAGGTCGTTATGGTGGTTGACCCGATGCTTGCAACCGGTGGTAGTGCGTGCGACGCAATTACAATGCTTAAAAAACGTGGTTGTAAAAAGATTAAACTTATGTCTATAATAGGCGCACCCGAAGGGGTTTCAAAGGTAGCGGAAGCACACCCTGACGTTGAAATTTACGTTTCAACCTTAGATAGATGCTTAAACGAACGTTGCTATATTCTCCCCGGTCTTGGTGATGCTGGCGACAGAATTTTTGGAACTAAATAATTAGTTAAAAAAGCAAAAAAAGACGGCAAAGAAATTTGCCGTCTTTTGTTTTGCAAAAAATATTTTAACTCAATTTAACTTTTTTATGGGTTTCTAACTAAATCAACGGGTTTCTCTCTTGAAATGTTCAAGATGGGGAAGAGTGAAGATAGAATTGCCGTTATTATGCTTACGCTCATAATTATTATAAACTGTCTTATGCTAAATATTGCAAAAGCAATATGAATATTCATTATATTCATTATATAAAGGTTTACGAAATAACAACCGATAGCCGTAAACGCTGTTGCAAGCAAGCCGTTTATTATTGCTATAATCACGCTTTCAATCGTAAATATAAGCAAAATATTTTTTCCGTTAGAGCCTAAACATCTCAAAACGCCCACGCTTTGGCGTTTGTTCACTATGCTTGTTACTATATAGTTAAAGAACATAAATATTGAAAAACAAGCAAGCACGATAGACGCATATAGGAAAAGGTCGGCAGATTGTCTTATGGGTTGTTCGTTGTCGGTGATAATTTTAAGTGCGGAGTTTCCATACCAATTAAATGCTAATCCGTCTTTTTGAGACATATAACGGGCTATTATTTTAGTGCTATTCATTCCGCTAGGCTGAATTAAAAGTTTGGTGTATTCGCCTTGATTTGTGTAAACCTTAAATTCATTCATAAGCGCTTTATTCATCATAAAGCAATAAGTAGAATCCAAAATTCCCCTATCGTCAACTTCGTAATAAACACCCACTATTTTTACTTTTTTAGAGATGGTTATTTCGGTTGAGTTAGACTTTTTACTTACGGTTATAAGCCTTTCACGAGAATCGCCTGTGCCGTACTTATTAAGTAAGTCTTCAAACTTTTCTCTCTTAACTTCAATAGAGTTTGAAGGGTTTTGTATGTCGTTTAAAATATGAACGAGCGATAATCTATTAAGTTTACCTTGTCTAGTCCAACCGTAAAGGGTGTCTAAGTTCTTTATGTGAATTAAAACCTCGTCGTCTTTAAGGGTTACTTTGTCGTTTTCTTCGTATTCGTTACTAAATAAGAATATGTTGTTTTGTCCGTAGGTTTCAGATGAGTATAAATACGACTCTGCATTATTGTAAAGTTCGCCCGCTTTTACTAACCAAGAAGTGTCGCCTGAATAATATAAAACAGCGTCTTTATCCATAGTTCTTAAATCGTTGAGATAGCCTTCGCCAACAAAAAGATATTTATACGCACTTGAACTAATAAACGTGGAAAATGCATCTGCGAGGGAGCGGGTGTCTATACTTGTGGAAATCGTATCCTTTAACACGTCGTATTTTTCAGGAATCTCTCCGCAATCGATTATACCAACTATTTTATATTGGTTGCCCTTAACCGTTATAAGTTTATTAATAAGTTCGTCTATTGTGGAAATAGAGAAAAGTTTACCTTCTGCGTCACTAAGTTGCGTGCCGTTAAGGTAGTGCAAGATAGATTCTGCAATGTAAGTAGAAATTGCGACTTCGTAATTGTAATTATCGCCAAGTTTTTGAATTTCACTTCTGTCTATAGTGGGGTATTTGCCCGCAACTAACCTATAATTAAACCTATTAAATTTACCGTTTGGTGCAATTTCATCTAAACCGAATTCAATTAAGCCTGTAAAACTTGTTGAATAATAATTTTTGCCGATAGAAACGCCTGAATCGGGTGCTTCAAATATGGTGTTGGAAAAAGTGCCGTAACTTACGTCGCCGTAATCAAACACACCTTTTACGCTGTCGTTCGTTTGGTTTTCTAATTCTTTTCTAAAATCTTCGTCAAGTCTAACCCCGTATTTATCTCCGTTTTGATAGTCGACCACGTACTCGCCATTTACAACGATTGAAGAAGATATTGAATTGCGAAGTTGGCTGTTTATAACCTTTTCCGTGCTAAAGTTTGCGATTGTATCGAATAGCCCAAAGACCGCAAACGCAATTGCAGAAAGGAAAATAGTAAAAAGAAGTCTTAACGGCTTAACGCCAAGTGATTTTACACCCATAGAAAGAGCACTCTTAAATTTCATTTTGCTCTTTACGAATTTAACGTCCTTTTGAGTAACCGTTTCAACTTTGCCGATAGGTTGCTTTTCTCTAAAAGCGAGTTTCTGTATAATTTCTATCTTTTTGCGTTCTTTAATTGCTTTTGCAAGGGTATCTTTTTCGTATTCCGTTAGGGTAGAGCCTTCTTTTACAAGCAAAGAAGTTTCAGTTTCGCTCACGTTTGAAGTAAGTTCTTTTTCGTTGATTAAAGTATCTTCTACAACCTTTCCATCAACAAGCCTTATCAAGCGGTCTGCGTATCTTTCAGCAAACTCTGCGTCGTGCGAAACTACGATAATAAGTTTATCTTTAGCAAGTTTTTTAAGAATATCTAAAACCTGTTCTCCCGTTGCGCTATCAAGTGCACCCGTCGGCTCGTCCGCCATAATAATGCGTGGCTCTTTAACCAAGGCTCTTGCAATGGCGACACGCTGTCTTTGCCCGCCCGAAAGTTCGTTGGGTTTGCGGTTTTTAAGCGGTAAAATATCAACAGTTTCTAAAAGAGCATCAAGTTTTTCTTGGTTTACTGTTGAGCCTTGCAATTCCATAGCAAGTTCGATATTTTTTTCAACGGTGTATTCTGATAAAAGGTTGTATTCTTGGAAAATAAACCCTATAAAAGTGTTGCGATAGTTATCGTAATCTTCTGCCGTAAATGCGGAAAAAGATTTTCCCATTACAGAAATGTCACCGCTATCAATACCGTCTAATCCACCTATAACGTTAAGCAAAGTCGTTTTACCACAACCGCTTTTACCCGTTATAAAGACCATACCCGTCGCAGGCAATTCAAGGTCTATTCCGTTAAGCGCACCCACCACGCCTGATTTAGCGTGATAAGCCTTTTTAACGTCCTTTAATACTAACATATTTTCCTCCGTTTCGCTTTGCTTTTTACAGCATAGCTCTTAAATTCTATCATATTTTAATAAAAAACGCAATCATACGAAATATTTTAGTGTAAAATAAAAGTGCGCTAGTAATTAAGTTACTAACGCACAAATTAAATTTTTTTGTATTTAGAAATAATTTTGATATTATTAGATTATTTGCCTGCTTTTTCTTCTTCAATCATCTTTTTAACGTTGTCGTAGATGCTTAAGTAAGCAAAGTCGTCTGCATACTTGTTAATTGCAGGGATAATATCTTCTAATTTTTTACATTTTATGCCTTTTGCAAGATATTCTTTACCTTGTGGCTTGTCGTCAATTCCAAGAGTATCGTTTGCAGACATTCTAAATAAAAGGAAAGGATATTTACTCCTTAATTCATTCAAATGTTTATCGCTTAAACGAGTATTTTTAAATGACATACCCCTTCTTAATTCAGAAAAACTTTTACTAAAATACATTGAAATGCCCCAAGCCAAACCGTCAACGGTGCAAGTTAAAAATCCGCCAACGCCGTATTCGTCGTTAACCATTTCAAGTTTCCAGTTTTCTTCGTTTCTTTCGTTTTTAGCGGGAAAACCTTTCATATCCAAATGGTTCATGGCAACTTCAATTAGTTCTTTAACTTTGTCCCAGTCGAACTTGGGTTTCTTTTTAAAGAAAAAACACATAATTTCACCCTCACATATATTTTATTATATTATTTATTGTTTTATCTATTATTTATAAGTTTAGTAAGTTCAACCGGTTCAACGATTTGGTCGCCCTTATAAACACGCATATTTCCTGATGCGATTTCGTCGATAAGAATAACTTCGCCGTTATTATAACCAAATTCAAACTTAATATCCCACAAATCTAAACCGATTGATTTAAGGTCGTCTGCAACGATTTTGGTGATTTTAAGGGTTTGTTCTTTCATACTCTTGAACATATCGGGTGACATAACGCCCAAAGCTTCTAAACCTTCGCCGGTAACAAGTGGGTCGCCCTTTTCGTCATTCTTGAAAGTACATTCAACGTAACCGCCCTTAAGTACGGTGCCGTTCTTAATATATTCGCCGTATCTTCTAATGAAACTGCCGGTAGCAACTAATCTACAAATAACTTCAAGACCGTTACCGCCTTGCGCTTTACCAAAACATTCAGCGGGGAGAACTTCCATAGTAGCGTTTTCAATATCGGCAGAAACGTAGTGGGTTTTAATTCCCGCTTTTTTAAGCATTTCAAAATAATAAACGGAAGTTTGAAGGTTTGCTTTGCCTATACCGTCAATGGTAAGACCAACCGAGTTTTCACCGGGGTCAAACACACCGTCTTTACCGGTGCAGTCGTCTTTGAATTTTAAAAGTACGTTGCCGTTTTCAAGTTGATAAACGTCTTTGGTTTTTCCAGCGTAAAGTTTTTTCATATCTTAACCTCTTTAATTTGTTGTTATTTTTATATTTAACATTATTATTATAATAAATTGTATCAAAAATTCCAAATATACGGGGGCTGTTTTTTAAAAAAATTAAAAAATTTTTGAAAATCTACTATATTACGTTTGACTTTATCGCTTTAGCGTGCTAAAATGATAAAACAATAAAATATAAAAGGTGAAAAGATGACGAATTTTCATATTGAATCGTTTGACGATTTGTTTAGCGCAATATTAAAATTAAAGAGCGTACAAGACTGTCGCAATTTTTTTGAAGACGTTTGCACGATTAAGGAATTAGAAGATATATCTCAGCGTTTAGAAGTTGCTAAGCAGTTGATTGATGGAAAAAACTACCAAAGCATTAGCAAGGAAACGGGAGCAAGCACGGCTACGATTAGCAGGGTTAATAAATGCCTAAATTATGGTAGCGGTGGTTATAAACTAGTATTAAAGGACGGTGAATAGTATGGATGAATATTTGGTATTAAACGGGGTGGAACGTGCAGAATACTCGCTCCGTGCGCTATATCGCAGTTACGGTTTTACTCAATATAAAATGAGTAAGTTTGAAGAATACGATTTATACGCCAAAAACAAAGACTTTTTAGTTTCGGATAACGTTATAACCTTTACCGATACCGACGGGAAGTTGATGGCGTTAAAGCCAGACGTTACCTTGTCTATCATAAAAAACAGCAAAGACGATTTAACGGGCGTTCAAAAGGTTTTTTATAACGAAAACGTTTACAGGGTTTCAAAGGGAACACGCTCGTTTAAGGAACTTATGCAAGTGGGTTTGGAGTGCATAGGCGACGTGGGGGAAAAGGAAGTTTGCGAAGTTTTGTCCCTTGCGGTTAAGAGTCTTAAGACGTTGTCTAACGATTACGTTTTAGATATTTCGCACTTGGGCGTGGTTAACGGCGTTATGGATTACGTAGGGCTTTCGTTAGCAGGAAAAAAAGAATTTTTAGAATACTTAAGCGAAAAGAACGTTCAAGGCGTTGGGTTAGTTTGTCAAAAGGAAAACCTTTCAGATAAATCAAAGGAAATTTTAGAAATATTAGTTTATTTATACGGTGCGCCAGAACAGGTTTTAGATAGCCTTAAATCTTTAAGCGTTGCGGGAATAAAAGAGAGCGCTAAAGAGTTAGAAAGCATAGTTGCCGTATTAAAAGAACAAGGTTTTGACGGAAAAATCAACATTGACTTTTCGGTTGTAAGCGATATTAACTATTATAACGGGGTTGTGTTTAAGGGGTTCGTTAGCGGAATACCGACGAGTATTTTGTCGGGCGGGCGCTACGATAATCTTATGCAAAAGATGGGCAGAAAGTCAAAGGCAATCGGCTTTGCCGTTTACTTAGATGAACTTGAAAGATTTTATAAAGCCGAAAATGATTTAGATGCGGACGTCTTGGCTAAAAACAATCAAGCGGACAAAACCTTAAACGTCGCTTTGCCCAAAGGCAGACTTGGCGAAAAGGTTTACGCAATGTTTGAAAATGCGGGTTTCCCTTGTCCGTCAATTAAGGAAAACAATAGAAAACTTATATTTGAAAACCAAGAAGTAGGAGTTAGATATTTTTGGGTTAAGCCGTCGGACGTTGCTATTTACGTTGAACGTGGCGCTGCCGATATAGGCGTTGCAGGTAAAGACATTTTATTAGAATATCGCCCAGACGTTTATGAACTTTTAGACTTAAATATGGGCAAGTGCGATATGGCGGTTGCGTCTAAAAAAGATTTTATAGACGACAGAAGTAAAACGCTTACCGTTGCAACGAAATTTACTAACATAGCCAAAGATTATTACGCTAAACAAGGTAGGGATATAGACATTATTCACCTTAACGGCTCGATAGAGATTGCGCCTATTTTGGGGCTTTCGGACGTTATAGTGGACATAGTGGAAACGGGCGCAACCTTAAAGGAAAACGATTTGGTGGTTGTGGAAAAATTCTTGCCTATTTCTGCAAGATTAGTTGCAAACAAGGCTAACTTTAAGTTTAAGAGCCAAAAAATTCAAAAAATTATGACTTCTTTGGAAAAGGAAACTACGAAACTATGATAAAGATTATAAACGGTGGGGACGGAGAACAAATTTTTAGTAGAGTTATCTCTAAAGTTAACGTAGAAGAAACGGTTGGTAGCATTATTAAGGACGTAAAAGAGCGTGGGGATAAAGCACTTTTAGAATATACCTTAAAGTTTGACAAAGCCGACCTTAAAAGTTTAAGAGTAACCGAAGACGAGATTATTAAAGCGGTAAATAGCGTTGAGCCTAAATTTATTGAAATTTTAAAGCGTTCGGCAAAAAATATTCGCTCTTTTTGCGAAAAACAAGTTCGCACGGGTTTTGAAATGGTAAACGCAGACGGTGCTACGGTTGGTCAAAAGGTCGTGCCGTTAGATAGTGCGGGGCTTTACGTTCCAGGTGGAACGGCGTCTTATCCATCCACCGTATTGATGGACGCTATACCTGCGTTAGTTGCGGGCGTAAAAAGGGTGGTTATGGTTAGCCCGCCCGATAAAAACGGCAACATAAACCCTGTAATTTTAGCATCTGCTTTTGTTGCGGGCGTTAATGAAATTTATAAAGTAGGTGGTGCGCAAGCGATAGCGGGGCTTGCTTACGGAACGGAAAGTTTGCCAAAGGTTGACAAAATTATTGGACCTGGTAATGCCTTCGTTGCTGAAGCGACAAAGCAAGTGTTTGGACAAGTTTCAATCGATATGATTGCAGGGCCAAGCGAGATTATGGTTGTTGCCGACGGCAAAAATAATCCCGCACACGTTGCGTCGGATTTACTATCTCAAGCCGAACACGACAAGATGGCAAGCGCAGTTTTAATTACCGACGACGGAACTTTTGCAAGAGCGGTAGCGGAAGAAATTGAAAAACAAATTCCCGAGTTAGAGCGTGCGGAAATAGCGAGAGCATCT
>JAGCIP010000016.1 GCA_017648525.1 Clostridia bacterium | reverse complement strand
GTTTATCATAACCGAGTTGGAAGAATAGTAATTCTTTTTAACTACTATATCTACTTCGGTTTCACCATCAATGTCATCCATCGCTTTGGCGTCGAATAATTTATATTCCTTACCTATAATAGCCGACGGGATTTCTTTCGGTAAATCTACGTTAAGATTTGGCGCTGTCTTGTCATTAAAGGTGTTTTCTTGAAGATTTTCACCTAAAATGTTGGTTATTATGAACGAGAAGGAACTTCCCACGTAGATATCTGCACTTACGCTTAAATATACTTCTCCAGTAGTAAATCCTTCCCACAAATTGTCAAAGAACAACGGTTCGTCTAAGTCAACAATCATGCCGTTGCTAGACGGAGCAATAGTCTTACAACCAAAAATTTGTTTTTCGTCGTAATTCATAGACAAAGTATATGCCCCTGCACCATAACCTTTCTTTCCTGCTAAGGAATACTCAAACGAAGGATAGCCGTTCGCAGAGTTATAGGAAATATTTTTATTATGCGTATAAAGTTGACCTTGATAGGTAAACGTTCTTTCATTAGAACTTGCGTAAAAATGTATGCCCGTTAAAGGTTGTCCATTAGCACCCGCACCAGAATAAAGCGCCCATCCGTTTTTCTCATCTTCGTCCCCGTAATTACCATAAGTAACAACGTCCACGTAATTAGATGAATCATACACGTCGGTAAGTCTTACTCTAAGAATTCTTGCGTCTGCTTTACCTATAATTTCAGGCAAAGAATATAAGGTCAAAATATTATCAAGTTTGGTCTTTCCATATAAATTAATCGGTTTTTTGTAGGTAAACATATCTCCTGCGGTTAAACTTACTTTAATACCAGACGTGGTGATTTTTTCACCGTTATCATCCGTCAAAACTATTCCCGAAGCGTCGGTATTATCTATGTTCGTATAATAAGCAGAAGAATTACTGCTACTTACCGAATAAGCGTTATCGTAAACACTAAAACTAACGCTACTTACAACGAAATTGTTGCCTACGCTAGCGTTATAATTAACCATATACTTTCCAGGAACAGACAAAACGTAACTATTGGATTTGTAAGACCTGCCATCTGGGAAAGTAACAGACGAAACGTTTGCGCTATATTCATTGCCTGCGTAAACAATCTTTGCGCTTGGCGGAGTAAATTGGTCGCCGAGATAATATTTATCAGATAATTCTTGTTCTAATTTAAGATTATCTGCTTTTACCGTTGCGTTTCCCGCTTGGTTAAAGAAAGCCAAAACACACGTAATAGCAATGATAAATAGCACCGCAACGGTTATTAATTTTTTCGATTTAAATTTAACCATATTTTTTATCCTTTAATTCCACCCATAGATAAATTACCCATGAGCCTATCTTTGAATTTAATAAATATTAAAACGGTAGGAACAACCATTATCATACAAGACGCCATCTTAATTTCCGTACCCGCCGAACCCGTTTCAGTTGACGTTGCTCTTACGTACACACTAAACGCTATCGTAGGATGAGACGGCAAATAGAGCAATACTGTTTGATAATCGTTCCAAATGTCAACAAAGTGTATTAATGTTATGCTCAAAAATATAGTTTTTACCAACGGGAACATAATGCTTAATAAAACACGCCATTCAGATGCTCCGTCAATATAGGCGGCTTCCATATAATCGTTAGGCAAGGATTTAAATGCCGCATAGAAAATCAAGAAATACATTCCTAAGAAGTTTGATTTTTGCAACCAGTTACCTATAAACGTATCGTAAATCTCTAACTCGTACATTACGTTTACCATTGACGGATAGTTACCAACTACCGGCAAAATCATAGTAACGATTACCGTGCCGTAGATTATTCTGCTTATTCTGTAATCAAACTTTGCAACAACGTAAGAAACGAAACAAGGAACTATCGACGCACAAAGCGCACCGCCTATGGTATATAGCAACGTATTGATGATTATACCATAATCCAACCCTGAGGAAGTTAACGTTGGCAAAAGTTTAACTATATCGCCTTCTAACGTTTGATATTCAAACACTCTTAACGCTGTAATGTAATTTTTAAACAGCCATTCTTTTGGCAAGCCAAAGAAGTTTCCAGAAACAATTTCTTTATCGGTTTTAAGAGCGGAGGTCTTCATCCAATAGAGAGCAAAAAACAAAATGAACGCATACAATATCAAAATGACAAGGATTGCAGTATTAAATAAATTAAACTTATATTTTCTCTTTCCTTTTTGCATGTTCTTACCCCCTTAATCTACGCTTGGACCATACTTTTCCATAATGCGTTTAACTAAAAACGTAATAGGAACAGCAATCAAAGTAAATAAAAGTCCTAAT
>JAGCIP010000180.1 GCA_017648525.1 Clostridia bacterium | reverse complement strand
GGTGATTATCACATCTCTTATAACGAAGAATATATCGGGCTTGAAAAGGACGTTGCGCTTGATGCTATCAACTACGATATTTATGGTGATGCGGCAAAGGCTTTTGCAAGAGTTAATCCTACCGTAGAAATTGATACTCCGACCTACACGAAAGAAGTTATGATTTCATACGAAGATACGCCTTGCTTTGGCGAAGTTAGACATATCGTAAAAGACGGCGGAGAATTTACTATGAATTTTGCGCCAGCAGTTTACATTTGTTTGGACGGAAATGCAACAATCGTTGGCGACGGATATGAAAAACAAATTAAGTCTGGGGATTATTTCTATCTTCCTTTCGTTGCTGAAGGCAAGTTTAAGATTAAGAGTGAAACGAGTGCAACCATCATAGAATGCTTGCCAAGTAAACAAGACTAACACTATTAAAAGGAGTTTGTTATGGATATTAAAAGAATTAAGGAACTTAAAAACTTTTATCACGACAGCCTATTAAACGATATAGTACCGTTTTGGCTTAATTCGGATTTAATAGATAAAGAATACGGTGGTTTTATTACTAGCGTAGATAGAGAAGGTAAGCAATATAACACAGACAAGAGCGTTTGGTTTCAAGGTAGATGCTTGTGGACGTTTTCTAAACTTTGCAACACTTACGGCGCAAAGAAAGAGTGGGTAGAGGCTGCCGATAGCGGTGCGGAATTCATCAAAAAATACTGTATTGATTACACCGACGGTAGAATGTATTTCACGGTTACGAGAGATGGTAAACCACTTCGTAAACGCCGTTACTTCTTCTCTGAAAGTTTCTTGGTTGTAGGTTTTGCCGAATATTATATGTTGAAAGGCAATAAGGAAGATATAGAACTTGCGGAAAAATATTTTGATTTAATGTACGCTATCTATAAAGACGGCTCAAAAGACCCGTTCAAGATTACCCCCAAGGAAAACGCAGAAGTTAGAAATTTACACTCAAACGCAAATACTATGGTTTTGGTAAGTTCCGCACAAGTTCTTCGTCGTGCGCTCCCTGAGAAAAAGGCTAAATACGACGCTATAATTGCCGATATCGTTAACGATATGATGACGCTTCATTATAAAGAAGACCTTAAATGCGTTTTAGAAACGGTTAACCTTGACGGTAGCATATTAGATAATCCCGCAGGTAGAACTATTAACCCCGGACACTCTATAGAAAATGCGTGGTTCTTAATGAACGAAGCGTCACTTAATAATAACGACGAACTTATGAAAAAGGCTCTCAATATGCTTGACTGGTCGCTTGAAATCGGTTGGGACAAAGAATATGGCGGAGTGTACTATTTCCGTGACGTTTATGGTCGTCCTTGCGAACAATTAGAACACGATATGAAATTGTGGTGGGTGCATAACGAGTGCTTAATTGCAACCCTTTCGGCATATCTCATTACGGGCGAACAAAAATATTCAGACTGGTATGAGAAAATTCACGATTACGTGTTCACGCATTTTTCTGACAAAGAACACGGCGAGTGGTACGGTTACTTGCATAGAGACGGCACGGTTTCACACACCCAAAAGGGTTCACTTTGGAAAGGACCGTTCCATTTACCAAGAAGTTTTATCCTTTGCGAGAAAATTTTATCTGCTCTTGAAAAAGGCGAAAAACTCCCCGAATTATTATAAGAAGAACTTTGATTAAAAAATAAAAAAGAAAAGCCCGAACAATTTGTTCGGGCTTTACTATTTCAAATTAAAATTTAGTTAAATGACTCCGAGTCAAAGGTTATTTCCGCTTGATATACGATAGATGTTGAAGTGGAGTTTGCGGTATTTTCTATAAGTTTTGTTAGTTCTTGTTTTGAGTTTTCTAGGTCGTGCGGTAAAGATACGTCTAAAAATATTTTAGTGAAACCGTCGCAAGGAATACTTCTTAAATCGTGAAAGGAAAGGCGACTATCTTTTTCAATAAGTGCGCTTGTTAAGGCGTGCTTGACTAAATTTAGTTGTTCGTCGTCTGTAACAACGGGGTCGTAATGTACGGTTAAACTCGTACCAAAAGCGTTTATTTCTCTTTCAAACTTATCAATTAACTCGTGAACGTAAAGGGGGTCGTGATTTTTATCTATTTCAAAATGAATTGAGCAAAATGAAATCCCAGGACCATAATCGTGTATAATTAGGTCGTGATAACCTATTACGATAGGGTATTCTTTAAGTTTATCTAGTATAATCTTTTTGAGTTTTCCGTCATCTTTATTGCCAAGTATAGGGGAAGACGATTCTTTAACTAATTTTATTCCGCTAACGAAAATGAAAATTGCAACCGCAAGCCCAACAAAACCGTCAACTTTAAGTGCAGTAACCTTTTCAATAATAAGTGCAATTAAAACAACCGTCGTCATAATAACGTCGTTTCTACAATCGACAGCCGTAGCCTTTAAGACCGAAGAATCAATTTGTTTTGCAATTTTATAATTAAAAAGAGCAAGGAAAAGTTTGCCGAATATTGAAATAAGCAAAACTATCACCGTAATGATAGAAAAAACAATCGCTTCTGCAGAAAAGATTTTTTCAACCGAACTTTTTGCAAGTTCAAACCCAACCATTAAAACTAATAAGGAAACGATAAATCCAGAAACGTATTCAAACCTAGCGTGTCCAAAAGGGTGGTCAGCGTCTGCGGGTGTTTGTGCGAGTTT
>JAGCIP010000179.1 GCA_017648525.1 Clostridia bacterium | reverse complement strand
AGCAAAGCAAAGTCTAACTGCTCTTTAACGATAGGATTAGGCTCTTTTTGCGCCATTTCCGCCGTCAAATCTACCGCCAACTGCTCGTAACCGATAGTTGTTTCAAGTATGCTTTCGTCTAACGGTTTAAGTGCGCAAATTCTTTTTTGTTGCTGTTGTTCTTGCCTGCGAATTTCAGCGGCAACACGCCTAATATCATTGTTTAAACAATGTCTATTTAGGTGGTGTAAAAACCAGTTTGATTCAAACTCCGTGCCGTTCATCAATATAACACGGGTTTTTGTATACGGGGAAGTTGCGTTCTTGTCGTAAGGTTTTACCGCAAGCGCACCCCAGTTTTCATAGTTTATTTTACTGTCTTTGGGTAATTCTTTAAATGGGTTCATTTTTTATCTCCTTCTATTAAATTTACCCAAATTATTACCCGTTAAAAATAAAATATACCGCCATAATAGCGGTATACTAAATTATTTATTCTTTTTTTGAAGATTAGCGTACCATATAGTAAGAATTGTGTTTACGGCAAGGAAAATAAGCGCTATCATTAAAACTATAAAAAACAAAGTTCCGTATCCATAAAGGTCTATTATCTTTCCTGCAATCGGCGGAGCAACACCCGCTGAAACGGCGGAAACCGCATTGTAAAAAGCAAGGTATGCGCCTGTATTAATTTGACTGCGCATCTTAAACGCCATAACACCTAAATATACGCATCTTGCACAAGTTAATATCGAAATGTTTAAAACTAAAAAAATTATAGTGATTACGATATTGAAATCGTAAGCGAAAAGTATAGGCAAAAAAACAACTAAACCCAACACCGTAGATATCATACTTACAGCGAATATGTTTTTATACTTTTCACACAAGTTTATACCTACTAACGAGCCAATAAACATTAATATCGGTGCAATTAAGGTTATTAATATTGAGTATTCTTCTGGCATAAAGAACACTTCGTGTAATAAGTTGGGAATCCAGTTAAACACAGCGTAATGAACTGTACTTCCCACTAACGATAAAACAAAAACTATTACGAAAAAGAGTGTTTTAGCCTTTGTGTTTTTTAGTTCAAATAACGGTTTTTCTTCATCAGCAACTATTATATGTCCGTGGTCTTCAATAATTTGCGGTGGAAATTTTCTTATTTGGGTTACGGCGTAAAAGAAGAATAACGCCGTGCCAAAAAACATTGCCCCCATTACTGTAAACGGCAAATCCCAGCGCCCCATTGCCACGAAAATTGCGGGAACGCCGTATGATAATACGCCGTATGCGGCAGTCCCTGCGGACATAATCGTATTTGCAAAAGGTAGTTTGCTTTTCGGTAGATATTTACCTAAAAGGGACATACACCCCGAATAAATTCCCGCTTGCAAAGCACCGTTAATACCGCATAAAAGATAAAGCATTTCAATCGAGCCCATGTATGCAAGCATTATCGTTACGATAGAAGATAAAAGTGCGGTTACCGTTATGTATATTCTTAAATTTATTTTGGACATAATCGGTGAAATTACCACCTGAATTATAGCGTACAAAATAAAATAATAAGTCATGGCAAGGCTTGCTTGCGCTTTATCAACGGAAAAAACCTTTTGAATTTCAACGATTTCCGCCGTGTAAGCGTTTTTACTGCCCATCATTAAAAGATACACTAAAAAACACGCCCAAATGAGCATATTTCCGTATTTTTCTCTCTTTATTTTGTCGTTTGAAAAACTTGAATTTTCCATCACTTTATCCATGTTACACCGTCTATCTATTATATTTTTCCGTTAATTCTCTAATTTTATCGGCTACTTGTTTACTAAAATCTTCCGTCTTAAACCTTACCGCCCAGTTTTGGTCTTTTATTGTTCCCGGCTCGTTTATTCTGTACTCCGTGCCCAAACCTAGTGCATCTTGCATGGGCATTATAAATAGATTTGATTTACATCTATAACCCAACTCGATTATCGCATTTTTAAGACCTTTGCTATCTTGCACGTCGCCGTCTATTCCTAGCAATTCCAAACTTTTTTTAACGCCGTTTTTAAGGTTATTCAAATCCCACTCTGACGACGAATTTATTAAGCCGATTAAGGTATCGTTATCGTGCGTTCCCGTATAGCAAACGCTGTTTTCGTTTACGCTTTGCGGTAAATATAAGTTATTGTCTTGCCCGTCAAACGCAAAAGATAAAACTTTCATACCAGGATAGTCAAGCGTTTTCAAAAGTTCACGAACGCCGTCGTCAATCATACCTAAATCTTCAGCAACAATCCTTTTTTTGTCGATTTTTTGATGTATCGCACTAAACAATTCTAAAGATGGAACGTCTATCCACACTCCTTCTTTAGCGTTGGTTTTGCCCGCGTCTATCTCGTAATATCTATCAAGTCCCCTAAAGTGGTCTATTCTAACCAAGTCGTAAATTTCAAGTGCCTTTTCCAAGCGATTTACCCACCACTTATATCCGTCTTTTTGGTGAACAGCGTAATCGTAAACAGGGTTTCCCCACAACTGCCCGTCTTCGCAAAAATAATCGGGAGGTACGCCAGCGACCTTTTTAGGCGACAAATTTTCGTCCAACTTAAATAATTCGGGGTTTTTCCAAACGTCCACGCTATCAAGTGCAACGTATAAGGGCATATCCCCCATAATTTTTATAGAATTTCTGTTGGCGTAATCTTTTAGTGCAGTCCATTGTTTTTTTGCAATAAACTGAACGAATTGCCAAAACAAAATTTCTTCTGAGTAATCTCTACTAAAAATTTCAAGCGTCTTTTTATCTCTATACTTAAACCCGTCTTCCCACTCGTAAAAATGTTTTTGCCCAGACGCAAATTTTATTGCCATAAAAAGTGCATAGTCGTAATAATCTTGTTCAAGTAAAAATTCTTTGAAGTCCTTTTGATTGCGATTAAATCGCAAAAACGCTTTTCTAAGCAATGGGTATCTTACGGCGTAAAGATTGCCGTAATCGATATACTCGTCATTATTTGATAAAGTAAAGCGTGCTTCTTCTTCGGTAATGAGATTTTGTTCTTTAAGTAAATCTACGCTTATAAAATAGGGATTAAAAGAATAAGAGCAAACCGACGAATAGGGAGAATTACCAAGCCCCGTTTGCACGAGCGGTAAAATCTGCCATACCGTCTGTCCTGCCCTTTTTAAAAAATCTATAAATTTATAACTTTCTTTGCCAAAACTTCCTATCCCGTAATTGTTAGGTAAAGAAAAAATCGGCATTAAAATCCCAGAACTTCTTTGCATAATAAATTATAATATAAACCCACCGTCGCAAGAAATTACCTGTCCCGTAATAAACGACGAATTTTCTCCGCACAAAAAGTATACGAGTTCCGCAACGTCTTTTGGCATACCTATTCTGCCTAACGGAGTTTGCTCTTTTAATGCGTTAATATCGTCAACTGAAAAACTTGCGTTCATAGGTGTGTCTATAACTCCTGGGCAAACGCAGTTAACGTTTATTCCGCTTGGTGCAAGTTCCTTTGCAAGTGCTTTGGTGTAGCCGATAAGTGCGGACTTGCTTGCCGAATAGGCAACTTCCATACTTGCGCCGGCAATTCCCCACATAGACGAGATATTAACTATCTTTCCGCACTTTTTGTCAATCATATAATCAAGCACTTTGTTGGTTATATAATATGCGCTTTTCATATTTAACACAAAAATATCGTCCCATTCTTTTTCGGTAGTTTCGGTGATAAGTTTATAAAGACTTACGCCTGCGTTATTGACTAAAACGTCCACCCCGCCAAAAGTCGAGTTTACCATTTTCATCATTTGGTCAACGGTTGTTAAATCACGAAAATCTGCGTGCATAGGAAAAACGGCGTCTTTAGCGCCTTGCAAGGAAAGACGACTAATTAAATCGTCTATGCTCTTTTTATTCGTATTATACTGAGCGATAACTTTAAACCCGCAAAGTGCAAATTTTTCTGCAATTGCGTTACCTATTCCACCGCTTGCGCCCGTAATTAAAACCGTTTTCACTTTTTTACACCTTAAAGAAACCCGCAAATTTCTTTGCGGGTAGTCGTTATTTTATTAATTAGCCTTTAACTCTTTCCATGTATTCGCCCGTTCTGGTGTCAACTCTAATAAGTTCACCTTCTTCAACGAACATAGGAACTTGTAATTTCGTACCGGTTTCCAAAACTGCTTCCTTAGTAGCGTTGGTTGCGGTGTTGCCCTTAACTGACGGGTCTGCTTGAATTACACGGAGAGTTACGAAGTTTTCGCATTCAACCGAGAAAGCATTGCCTTTGTATGACCTTACGATAACGGGGTCGTTTTCTTTAATGTATTTAAGAGCGTCTTCAACTTGTTCGTAGTTTAACGGTACAAGGTTGAAGTCTTGGTCCATAAAGTAATAAAGTTCACCATCGGTATAAGAATAAGTCATGTTTCTTGTTTCGATTTGTGCTTCTTGTACTTTTTCGGTGGGGTTCCAAGTTTTTTCAAGAACTGAACCGGTTACAACGTTTTTCATTTTAGTTCTAACGAACGCTGCACCCTTACCTGGTTTAACGTGTTGGAAATCTACGATTGTGTAAATTCCGCTTTCGTATTCAAAAGTTACGCCCTTTCTGAAATCGCCTGCTGATATCATATTGTTTTCTCCTTAATAGTTATATATCTAAATTTTTATTTTTTACAAAATCATCAATTCTTTATCGTCGGTAAAAAGCCTTTCAGCCTTTCCGCCGTTAATTACAAACGTGTCTTATATTCTAATACCCAACTAGTGGTCTAAATAAACACCCGGCTCAACCGTAAACACGGTATTTTCTACAAGTTTTGCCTTACTTCTTGGCGATACGGTCGGGTATTCGTGTATTTCGAGCCCTACTCCGTGCCCAAGCGAGTGCGTAAAGAATTTATCTAAATCTTTTTCTTTTAGGTAATTCCTTGCAATAGCATCTGCGTCCACGCAAGTTATTCCCACACTAATTTTATCCAACGCCAACTGATTTGCCATTTTTACCGCTTGATAGCAGTTAAGGAATTTTTCACTCGGCTCGCCATAAAAAGCAGTTCTTGTCAAATCCGAACAATATCCGTTTATCGTACAGCCCGTGTCTATAAGCACGGCTTGATTATCGCTTAAAACGGTTTTTCCCGTTTCGTGATGCGGTACGGCGGAATTTTCACCAAACGCAACAATGGTATCAAAAGCCATACCTTCCGCACCATACTCTAACGCATAACTTTCTAAAATCTCTTTGACTTCTAATTCGGTCATGCCCTTTTTGACACGCTTTATCGTGCTGTGATATGCACGCTGGATTATTTCACACGCCCTTTTAATAGCATCAATTTCACTTTGATTTTTAACTGAACGGGAAATTTCAATTTCATCAGAGCAATCGCTAATTATAAGCCCGAACTCTTTATAATCACCATACTCTTTCATTGTTGTAGTACGGTAATCAAGTTTTAGTTCTTTAACACCCAACTCCGACAAGCGTTCTTTAATACTTTCAAGTCCTAAATAAAGCCTACAATCTATGCCGAGCGAATTAAATTTTTCCTTTGCGGGTAAAAAATATCTTGCGTCCGTAAAATAGGTTTGTTCTTTTGTTATTAACAAATAACCTTCCGCAACGTCAACTCCCGTGAAATATCGCCTTAAAATGCGGTCTTTTAATAAGTACGCTTTTTGAGCGCTACCGAATAATTTTTTCATTTACTTATATATTTTACCAAAAAATTATTTATAAGTCAATTACCGTAATATATTTTTTGCATTTTTAATGCGTCAATATCTTGTGTTCCTGCCGATTCGCACACTATATACGGCTCAAGATTAAGTTTTTTAAGCGCAAGAGCGAGTGGCTCGAAATCAGGGCCGTAGTGATTGTCCTCAAAAGTCAAATGCCTAACTTCGCCCTTTGCCGAATATTCAATCTTTGAAAAGTGAATATGAAAATTTTTCATTTTTTCATAGCCTAGTTCACTAATCATATATTCCAAACGCTCGGTATAGTCTTTTTCGCTTTTTAGACTTCCGCACTCCCTTGCGTTAATATGCCCGAAATCGACTGCGGGAATATAAATCTTATCTATTTTACAGAACCTAGTAACTTCTTCAATCGTGCCTATCTGCCCTATTTTACCCATAGTTTCAGGGCAAATTATAAGGTCTGATAGATTTTCTTCATAAATACGGTCACGCAAAATTTTAAGGCGTTCTTCGGTCAAGTCAACTGCTTGTTCTCTTTTCATTTTGCCTTGACTTGCGGGGTGAAAAACAACACGCTTTCCACCCATAAGTTTAACCTTTTTAGCCGAACTTAAAACGTAGCCGTAAGATTTTTCAGCGTTTTCTTGTTCGGGGTTAGCAAAGTTAATATAATAAGGCGCATGAACGCTTATTTCCACCCCTGCATCGCTGAACGCCTTGCCGATTGAAACTGCACGCTCGTCGGTTAAATTCACGCCACGCCCGAACGAATATTCAAAACAACTAAGCCCTAAATTTTTAACCCAAACAGCAGATTCTTCGCTCTTGCTTTTTCCCGCTTGCGAAAACGCAAGAGAATTCCCACTAGGTCCAAACTTAATCATAGTCTTTTCCCCTAACTTTATCCAAATCGGCTAAAAGTTGCGCTTTTAAGCCGTTTTCGTCCTTAAATTTAATTATTTCTCTTAAAAACCCGCTAAAATTAACGGTAATCTCCCTGCCGTAAAGTTCGCCGGAAAAATCTAAAATATGCGCTTCTAACAACTTTTCGTTTAACGAATAAGTTGGGCGTGCACCGTAATTTATTAGCGTTTTATATTTTTTTCCGTCTAGAATTATACTTCCAAAATACACGCCGTCTTTTAAGGGGTGTTTATTCTTTTCAATTTTAATATTTACGGTAGGAAAACCTAACTTTCTACCGACTTTTCTATCTTCAAAAACCTTTCCGCTAATCGAATAATCTCGCCCTAACAAAAGATTTGCTTTAACAACGTCTCCGTCTAAAAGGCAATTTTTTATTAAGGTTGTTGAAATTTTTTCGCCTTTTTCGTTAAGCGTGTCTTCGGTTATCACTAACTGATTTTTATGTTTTGCATAATCGATTATATCGCTAATGCAACATTTTCCGCCCTTGCAAAAACGATAATCACCACCACTAACGTAACCTTTAATGTTGAATTCGCCGTTTATAAAATCTAAAAATTCGGTTTTATCTAGCGATAAAAATTCTTCACTAACAGGTGCAAAATATATAAAATCTGCTCCTGCGTTTTTTAAAAACTCCGTGCGTTCTTCCGGCGTAAAAACCACCTTTTCCTCGCCACCGCTTATTGCGCTTTTAAGATTGCCTTTAAAAGTAAAAACCACCGCCTTTGCGCCTATTAAGTTTGCCTGCTCTTTCGCAGTTTTTATAACCTTTTGATGCCCGCGGTGCACGCTGTCAAAATAGCCTAACGCTATGACTACGGGCGTATTTTTATTATCTAACATACGCTTTAATTTTTATCGCTCCGTTTTCAGCCTCGCCCACTCCCCAAAAATCTTCTTGGTTGTATACTCTATAAGTTCCGTCCTTAATGCCGTAATCTTCAAAAACACCGTTTAATATTTTTGTGGCTTGCTTTTCGGTCAAAATCACCTTTTCAAAGTTTACTGCAAGGTCGGGCGCAATTAAAAACTTTTCTGGGTTATCGCTACTTTTAAGTTCTTCTATCGAAACGCCGTTAGAATAATCGAAAATACCGCAAGCACGCCTATCAAGCGAACTCATTACCCCTAGTGAATTACACGCAAAACCTATATCTCTTGCAAGCGAGCGAATATAAGTTCCACCCTTACAGGTAAACTTAAACTCAAACTCGTTTTCGTCCGTCTGCCCTAAACACTCCGCACCTAAAATAGTTACTTTTTTGGGCGCAAGTTCAAAGTCAACGCCTTTTCGAGCAAGTTGATAACCACGCTTTCCGTCTATACATTTTGCAGAATATTTTGGTGGAACTTGGTCTATTTCACCGACAAAATTACCTAAAACCGAGTTGATTTGTTGCAAAGTAGGAATAACCGTGGTAGTATCAACGGTTTGCCCCGTAACGTCAAGAGTATCGGTTGAAAAACCAAACTTGAATTTTGCAACGTATATCTTCTCTTTGTCAAGTAAATACTGAAAAAGACGGGACGTCTTTGCTATCCCGACGGGCAAAACGCCAGATGCCATAGGGTCAAGTGTGCCCATATGTCCACACGGCAAATTAAATTTTTTCTTAACTGCGCCAACGGCATAAGCCGAGCTCATACCCTGTGGCTTAATCAAGTTAATAAAACCTTTCATAAATTATTCCGGAAGTTCTCTTTTTACAGCAAAGGTTATTTTATCTATAACTTCTTCGTATTCGCCCTGAATTTGACAACCGCTAGCAAGCGTGTGTCCGCCACCGCCAAAATAACCGGCAACAGCGTTCACGTCTGCGGATTTTGAACGAAAACTTATCTTAAATTTATTTTGTTGCATTTCCATAACGCACGCACCGACTTCAACGCCACGAATGCCCATAACGAAATCTATAAATCCTTCCGTTTCGCTTTGTTCTGCTTTAGAACTTTCAAAATCGGCTAATCTCACGGTTGCTACGGCAAACTTTCCGTCCAAAAAATAACGAAGTTTGGACATTACCACGCCAAAAAGTTTAGCACGCTCTTTGCTTTGCGCCGAGAACATATGATAATAAATCTCGTTAGTATTACCGCCAAGCGCAACTAGTTTTGCAACCGAATTCATAGTGCTTGCGGTTACGTTTTTGTGCCTAAATCCCCCCGTATCGGTCATCACGCCCATTAGTAAAAGATTAGCGATTTCGGCATTCGGCTTAACGCCCAAAATTTCAATAAATTCTAACACGTTTTCCGAATTGCTTGCTAAATCTCTAACAAAGTTTTCTTTTGCGTAACGATTATTAGATATATGGTGGTCGATAGAATAGGTGTTCTTATGCGAATAAAACGTCTCTGCAAAACTGCCTAATCTTTGGATATCCGCACAGTCGATAGCAACAAGCGCACCGTATTCTCCGTCTAATTGTTGTTTAACCGTCTTGCACTCGTTTAAAAAGAAAAATCTCGACGGAACGGAATCGTCGCAAAAGACTTCCGCTTTAATGCCGAGAGTTTTAAGCGCTAATTTAAGCGCTAAAGCCGAACCAAGACAATCCCCGTCAGGTCTGACGTGGCAAAACAACGCAACGCTCTTTTCTGCTTTGATTTTTTCGCCCAGTTTTTGTAAACTAATCACGCTTTTCTCCTTGGTTGATGCTCTTGAATAATTTGTCCATTTTATCACCGTATTCCATTGAATCGTCAAGTACGAAATTAAGTTCTGGAACGGTTCTTGCTCTTATAACTTTAGCAAGTTCAAAGCGGATTTTTTTAGCATCCGCTTGAATTGCCTTAAAAGTAATGTCTTTTTTGTTGGGGTCGGTAGAGTAAACGCTAATATATACCTTTGCGTACGACAAATCCTTACTCGCATCTACACGAACTACCGAAAACATTTCGGTAATTAGCGGATTTTTGAGTTTTCTAGAAATAATATCGTATATTTCTTTTTGAAATTCGCCGTTAAGCCTATCGTTTCTCGGCACTTTTCCTGTTCTTCTCATTATTCTTTACTCTCTTCTACTTGATAACTTTCAATAAAGTCGCCGACCTTAATATCGTTAAATCTTTCGATTGAAATACCGCATTCAAAGCCTTGCGCAACTTCCTTAACGTCGTCTTTAAAGCGCTTTAACTGCAATACGTTTCCTTCACAAATCATAACGTCGTCACGATAAATACGGAGTTTGCCGTTACGAATAATTTTACCTTCGGTAACGTAACAACCAGCAACTTGACCAACGCCTGAAATTTTGAACACTTCACGAACTTCTGCTTTACCATTATAAATTTCAGTAAATTTAGGTGCGAGCATACCTTTGAGTGCACGTTCAACGTCTTCAATCGCTTCGTAAATAACTCTATAAAGTTTAATGTCAACGCCACTTCTTTCAGCAATTTGTTTTGCGTTTGAATCAGGACGTACGTTAAACCCGATTATGATTGCTTTTGAACTTTCTGCAAGCATAATATCAGATTCCTTGATTGCGCCCGCAGCAGCGTGTATAACGTTTACCTTAACTTCAGCGTTAGAAAGTTTTTCAAGCGACTGCTTAACCGCTTCCACCGAACCTTGAACGTCCGCTTTAACGATAATGGGAAGAATTTTCATTTCCCCTTCTGCAATCTTATTAAACACGTCGTCAAGCGTAACCTTTTGCGACGCTTTAAGCATGTTTTCTTTTTCTTTGTTTTGTCTTTCTTCAGCAACGAGTTTAGCAAGTTTTTCGTGTTCTACCGCATATAAAATATCGCCTGCGTTAGGAACGTCGTCAAGACCCATAATAGATACGGGAGTAGACGGACCTGCAGAAGTAACTCTCCTGCCTTTATCGTCTACCATTGCTCTAATCTTACCCGTAACCGTGCCAACGATAACGCTATCAGAAACACGGAGCGTTCCGTTTTGAACGAGAATAGTAGCGATAGGACCTTTACTTTGGTCAAGTTTCGCTTCTACCACAACGCCCTTAGCCTTTCTATCGGGATTTGCTTTAAGGTCCTTAATTTCTGCTAAAAGGTTAATGTTTTCTAAAAGGTTGTCAAACCCTTCGCCCGTCTTTGCTGAAACGGGACATAAAATAGCATCTCCACCCCATTCTTCGGGAAGTAAACCGTGTTCTGTGAGTTGAGTTTTAATTCTTTCTATATTTGCTTCGGGTTTATCAATTTTGTTAACGGCAACTAAAATAGGAACGTCCGCCGCTTTTGCGTGGTTGATTGCTTCTACCGTTTGTGGCATAATACCGTCGTCTGCGGCAACTACTAAAATAGCAATGTCGGTTGCTTGCGCACCACGTGCACGCATAGCGGTAAACGCTGCGTGTCCCGGCGTATCCAAGAAAGTAATGGTTTCACCATCAACGCTAACTTGGTATGCACCGATATGTTGGGTAATACCACCCGCTTCGCCTGCGGTAACGTTGGTTTTTCTAATTCTATCAAGAAGCGAAGTTTTACCGTGGTCAACGTGACCCATAACGGTAACGACGGGAGGACGCTTTTTGAGCGTAGCAACGTCGTCTTCTTGCCCTTCAAAGCCTTCGCTTAAAACGTCTTCTGCGGTTTTATCGAGTTTAAGTTCAAGTTCAATGCCAAGTTCAGCAGCAATGAAACCTGCGGTATCGTAGTCGATAGAGTCGTTAATAGTCTTTAAGATACCTTCTT
>JAGCIP010000178.1 GCA_017648525.1 Clostridia bacterium | reverse complement strand
GGCATAGTGTCTTCGCACGGTGCTTCTAGCAAGAAATTACAACCATTATTAACACATCTCGCTTGGTGTATATTGTTATCAACGTATTGATAATTGTTAAAAGCGTGCCCCAAGGGGTCTGTTAGATTTGCCGTGTAATTATCAGAACAAGTACAAGAATATAGTGTATATCCACCAACCTCACAGGTGGGAGCAATAACAGTTTCGGTGTAAGAATGAACGTGTGCGGGGGCACCGTCCGTCGTTGTATCGCACGCAGTAAGGTTTACTAAGCAAATTATCGTCAATGATAATAAACATATACTCAAAATTACGTTTTTACAATTTTTTAATGCCTTTTTAATCATTTTGCAACTTTTCCTTTAATATTATTTTACAAGCGACAAGTGTTACTCTAAATATTTTATAAAGTTATTATACTATATAAAAATAATATTTACAAACGTTTGTTAAAAAGAGATTACCAGTTTTTACAACATTTAATTAAACAATACATTGTTTAAAATAAAAAATGCAAGGGGATGACCCATATGGAAATCCCGCCTGTGTGGTCTACCCGATAAACGGTGGGAGCCCATCGTTTAGTCCTTAGGACAAATTTGCTTTGCAAATTTTCTCCATATTCAATTACCTTTGGGACAAAAAAATAAGAGCACTTAAAGTGCTCTATTTTCTTGGTGACCCCTACGGGAAGCATCTACGCTTTCGCTACGATGGCAAAGCCGAACCGATGGGTGATAGTGGCATAAAGAACAAAAAAATATCGGTCAGTAAAAATACTAACCGATATTTTTGGTGACCCCTACGGGAATCGAACCCATGTTACCACCGTGAAAGGGTGGTGTCTTAACCGCTTGACCAAGGGGCCTTATATTGTCGGCGGTAATTCCGCCTCTATGTAAATCGGCTTGCTTGCCGCTTTTTATCTGGTAGCGGCGGTCAGATTCGAACCAACGACCTGCCGGGTATGAACCGGCCGCTCTAACCAACTAAGCTACGCCGCCATATCTAACACTCACCGTATCGATAAATGCTTATGTATTATAAACAAATTCTACAATAATGTCAATCACTTTTTTATTGTTTTTGCAAAAAATTTTATATTTTTTAAAAAATTTTTATTTGCTCGGTTTTGCTTTTTTATATTTTAATTATTTATGATTAAAATCCGTTTGAATTTTTATTTTAGTTGTGATACAATTATCAAAGAAAAAATCAAAGGAAAAAATAATGAAACCGCAGTTATTTAAATCATTAAAAAATTACAAGAAAAAAGATTTAGTTTCAGACTTACTTGCAGGGTTGATGGTTGCTATAATAGCATTGCCATTGTCGATAGCGTTAGGCATACAATCAGTTCCTGAAAGCGTGTCTGCTAACGGCATACAATTTGGTATTATTACGGCGATAGTCGCAGGTTTTTTCATATCTGCGCTTGGTGGAAGTAAATATCAAATAGGTGGGCCGACGGCGGCTTTCGTTGTAATTTTATATTCTTATCTGTTAAATCCCGATATAGGTCCTTTAGGGCTTGCTCTTGCCGGAATAATGGCGGGTGTTTTGCTCATTATAATGTCTTTCCTTAAAGTGGGTAGCGTTATGAAATTTTTTCCTTATCCCATAACGATAGGTTTTACTACGGGTATAGGAATAACCCTAATAGTTGGGCAAATAAAAGATTTATGCGGGTTAGACGCTACGGGCTCTGAAACGATTGAAAAGATTATATCTTACTTTGAAAACATATCGACTTTCGACTTGTATACCTTTATAGTGGGCGTGGTTGGGCTTTTATGCGTTATAATTATTCCCAAGATAAACAAAAAAATCCCTTCGGCATTTGTTTCCTTAATCGTGTGCACGGGGTTAACTTTTGCGCTTAACGGTTTGGCTGGTGCTAACGTTGAAACCATAGGCTCTAAATATGGCGATATAAAAGCGGGATTTTTCCCGATAGACTTTTCGGGTATAGGCTCGGTTAAGTTTACCGCTTTAATCGTTCCGTCAATCGTAATTGCGTTTTTGTGTGCGATTGAAAGTTTATTGTCCGCAACGGTTGCGGGTGGTATGACGGGAACGACTTTTGATTCTAACCAAGAACTTTTCGGGCAAGGCGTTGCCAACATTTGCTCTTCGCTTTTAGGCGGACTTCCCGCAACGGGGGCGATTGCAAGAACGGCGGCAGGCATAGAAAACGGTGCTAAAAGTCCGCTTTCGGGTATGTTCCACGCAATATTCGTGTTGATTTTATACTTTGCGCTTATGGACGTGGTTAAATTTATACCGTTAGCGGTGTTCTCTGCAATCTTGACTTCGGTTGCTATAAATATGAGTCGTTTCCCGCTATTTATTAAATTGTTAAAGTTTGGCGTTAGAGACCTTTTGATTTTATTGACGACTTGTATTCTAACAGTCGTATTCGACTTAACTTACGGTGTAATCGGCGGGGTTGTTTTAACCTTTATCGTAAACGCTAAAAACATTAAGACGGGCGTAAAAATTGAAGTAGCGGATGGAGTTATCAAAGTTAATGGAACGCTGTTTTTTGTCAATGCTGAAAAATTGACTGATGCAATTAAAAATCAATTAGAAAATTTAGATGCAGTAACGATAGATTTTAAGAATTTAGAAAATATAGACCAAACGGCATTTGAAAAACTTGCAGTATCTATTAAGAAAGCAAAGGCGCAAGGCAAAACCGTTCAAATTATAAACGCTAACCAAAAAGTAAACGGTAGATTTAACCGCTTTATCGCCATTTTCTAATAACAAAAATAAATAAAACGCTCCCGCAAACCTTGCGGGGGCGTTCTTTAATTTAAATCCTTGTTATATATATGATTATCTATACATTTTTAATTTGTTACTTACAATTTCTATTTCAAAAGGAATATCATCGTAAAGTTCTCCGTCCACGTTGACAGTGTAGGGAAGATTAGCGGTAATTTTAACTTTTTTGCAAGGAGTGTGTTCACTTTGCGGTAAGGTTAAAATTTTTCCTTTTTTAAGTTTTAGAAAAGCGTTAATAATTTTAGAGCGTTTAATCTCTTTTACGGCAAGGAAATTGAGTTGATTGTCAGTAGGGTCTGCAATGGGGCAAATAGGAATTCCGCCACCGTAATAACGCCCGTTTGCTATGCAAGCGATAAAAGAGCGATAATCAATGGTTTTTTCTCCGTCTAATTCCACCGTAAAATCGGTATAATCAAAGTCTAAAAGAGTTTTAATTAGGCATTTAGTGTAACCTAACTTGGTTTTCTTCTTAAGGCTTTCATATTTTTTAAGAACGTCCACGTCAATGCCCATACCTATAATGTTAATGCCCCTAACGGTTGGCATTTGCATAAAGTCGGTAAATTTAGGTTGACCGTCTATTATCAAGTCAATGGCTTTGACGGGGTCTTTCGGTAAGCCGAGAGCGGTTGCAAAATCGTTACCAGTTCCGCAAGGGATTAAGCCCAAAGCAGTATTTTCAAAGTTGGTAAAACCGTTAATAACTTCGTGTAAAGTGCCGTCCCCACCCAAAGCGACTATGGTGGTTGCACCTTCGCTAATAAGTTTTGCGGTAAGTTCTTTTGCGTGTCCCTTTTTTTCCGTTTGGTGAACGGTATATTTAATTTTTCTTTGGTGAAGGCGTTCAACAACGGCAAGTAAAGCCTTTTTTATTTTTTTGCCGTGCTTTCCGCCTGCAATAGGATTGATTATAATTTCCAAGACAATATACCTACGTAAATAAATTCAAATAAATTTTACTACAAATCTAACAAAATTTCAAGTTTTTATGATATAATATTTTTGTTATGAGAAAATTTTTTGCACAAAACTTAATAGCGTTGGCAGAAAAACTTGACAAGCCCCTTTATGCTGTTGGCGGTTTCGTAAGGAATTACCTAATAGCCGAATATATTTCAGAAGACGTTGATTTGGCGTCGGGAATAACGGTTGAAGAACTTATTCCGTATTTAACCGAAGTTGGGTTTGAGATAGTTGCCGAATATAAACGCACGGGAACTGTAATGTTTACCGACGGGATTAATCATTACGAATACACGGCTTTTAGAAAGGAAAAATATCTTGGTGGCGAGCATACGCCGTCTGTTACCGAGTTTACCGAGGACATAGGCGAAGATGCTTTGCGCAGAGATTTTAAGTGCAACGCTATTTATTACGACATAAAAAACGGAAAGATAGTAGACCCGTTAGGTGGGGTGAAAGACGTTCAAAATAAAGTTTTAGATACGGTTACTTTCCCTGAAAAAGTTTTTTCTAACGACGGATTAAGACTTATGCGCCTTGCTAGATTTGCGGGCGAATTGAATTTTACGCCGACAGAAGAAGTTATGCGTTCGGCAAAAAAATACGCTTGCAATATACAGGCTATTTCACCGGAAAGAATTTACGCAGAATTAGTGAAAATTTTACAATCAGACGAAAAATATCCTTTTTCTAATCCGCAAGGTCATTACACGGGACTTAAAATTCTTGATGAAACCACCGTGCTTGACGGGATTTTCCCTGAATTGACTGATGGTAGGGATATGGTTCAGCGTGCTGATTTTCATAAATACGACGTTTTAGAACATAGTTTGCGCTCTGCACTTTACGCAGATAAAAGCGTGCGTTTGGCGTCGCTTTTGCACGACGTGGGCAAGCCTTTTTCTTTCCGTAGAGACGGTTACTATTATCACCACTTTGAAGAAGGCGAGAAGATTGTTGAAAGGGCGTTAAAGCGCTTGCGTGCAGACAACGACACTATAAAAAAGGTGAAGTTTTTAGTTAAAGAGCATATGGTTGATTTAGACTGCTCTATGAAAGAAAATAAGGTAAGAAAATTTATAGTCAAAAACAAAGATATGTTAAATTCGTTGCTCTTAGTTAAACAAGCGGATTTTCGTGCAAGTCTAGAAAAGGACGGCAAAGCGCCAACCCTTATAAAGTGGGGTAGAATTATAGATAAAATGCAAAGGGACGGAACGCCGTTTTCCTTAAAAGAATTAAAAATTACTTCGTTGGATTTAATAGAAATAGGCTATTCTGGTGCGGTTTTAGGCAAAGAACTTAACAAACTTTGGGAGTATGCGGTAATTAATCCCCAAGATAATAATAGGGATTTTCTACTAAATATGGCAAAAAGGACTTAAAAAACTAAAGGTAAAAATTGTGCGTATTGAGCGTACCCTTATTTACATTGACAATTAATCGACAGCGTGGTATAATTATTATATTCTCGTTCTTTGGGGTAAAATTTAATTAACGAGAAAGGAGAAGTTATGGACGAACAAGAAAGATTAGAAGAGAAACTTGAAAAAAGAACAAGAAAAGCACTCCGCTCTTATAGGTGGAGACCTTTTAAGAACTTTATATGGTGGTTTACCGGTATAATTTCCAGCATAATAATTTTTGCTGGCTCAATTTTTGCGGGCTTGGCTTTAATTCCCATTAACACTTACACCGGCGGAAATAACGACGGTGTGATTAGTGACGAACTTGCAGGTTCAACTATACTAAATTTGGTTATGAATTTAGACAAGTACGGAACTTCGGATATCCCGATAATCAAGCAACTTCTCATTGACAATATCGATAACGGAGATTTTGGCAAATACGTTGAAATTGATTACGATAAGTTCGACGCCTTGAATTTTACTAATATTGGCAACGGAATAATGGATTGTATTAAAGTGGTGGCAAGTTTAGATAGCCTTGGCGTAAGCAGTATGTTAGGCGATTTAGGCTCGCTTAAAACCTTAACAGACTTTACCGAAGTTGAGGGAACGGTAGACACGCAAGCATCAAACTTTAATGCTAAACTTTATTATTACGATAAAAATCAAATAGGCGGGGCTGGTAATAGTCCTATGAGCGCTATTGAAACCAACGGTCAAAGTTTCGTTAGGGCGTTTGACGATAACGGAAACAGAATTGCGCCAGCAAATGCTAAACTTTATTATGGTGCGATTACCAAGATTTCACTACTTGATGCCTTTGATTTGTTAGACGAAACCTTTAGCAGAGTAGAAGTTTCAGAACTTTTAGATATGGCGGCGGGCGGTTCTTCTAGTGGCGAAGAAGGGCTTATCAATAAGATTCTCGACGGTAAGAAGTTGAGTGAATTAGGCTCTATCACCGCAGATGATTTAAATCTTAGCGACGTTTTGGGCGGAGATGCCGACGACCAAATTTACAAGATTTTAAGTAGTGCGGTCAATAAAGAGTGGAATAAAATTACCTTGTCAGACCTTACTGACGGTTTAGACATAAACGGCATAACGCTTTCAACTTTCCTTGGCGAAAATGCAGGGGAAGAAGGTAAAATCGGCTATATTTTAAGTAAAGCGCTTAACGGCAAGGCTTATGCGGAAATTACCGTTGGCGACCTTTCGGGTAGTGGTTTTAATATTGACGGCGTAACTTTAGATACTTTCAAAGTTAGTGAAGACGTTTTAGATATTATTTG
>JAGCIP010000177.1 GCA_017648525.1 Clostridia bacterium | reverse complement strand
TACCGGGTTGCATTTCAATGTTATGAACCATAGTACCTACGGGAATATCTTTAAGTGCAAGTGCATTACCTGCTTTGATATCAGCGGTAGGACCGCTCATTACCTTGTCACCAACTTTAAGACCTACAGGAGCAAGGATATATGCCTTTGCACCGTCAGCGTAGTACAAAAGTGCAATGTTTGCGCTACGGTTGGGGTCATATTCAATACTCTTAACGGTTGCCGGGATACCGTCTTTCAATCTCTTGAAATCGATGATACGGTATTTTCTTCTGTTACCGCCACCGATATGGCGAACGGTTATTTTACCCTGTGAGTTTCTACCACCGCTCTTTCTTTGGTCTTCAAGAAGAGATTTTTCGGGTTTCTTTGCCGTTATTTCGTCAAATGCGCTTACGGTCATGAAACGACGCGCAGACGAAGTCGGTTTATATCTTTTAATAGCCATTTTATTGTTCCTCCGCGATTAAATTAGGACAACGAATCGAAGAACTCGATAGACTTACTGTCTGCTTTGAGTTGAACGATGGCTTTCTTGTAATCAGGCGTATAACCTTCATACCTGCCCTGTCTCTTAAGCTTACCGCTTACGTTTGCGGTGTTAACTTTTTCTACGCTTACACCGAAGATTTCTTCGATAGCAAGCTTAATCTGCGTTTTGTTTGCGTTCTTCGCTACTACAAAACTGTACTTCTTATCTTTGATACCCGCATAGCTCTTTTCAGAGAGAAGGGGTTTAATTATAATATCGTGTGCAGCCATTATTCTCCGTAGACCTCCTCGATTTGTTGTACAGCTTGTTTAGACATAACGATTTTTGCGTTTCTTACAACGTCGTAAGTATTGATTTGGCTTGCAGCAATCGTGGTGATTGCAGAAAGGTTAGCACTTGCTCTCAATACTGCTTCGTCGCTATTGTCCATAACTAAGAGTACGGTCTTTTCCAAATTGAACGCTTTAAGGAAAGCAACCATTTCTTTGGTTTTTGCTTGTTCAATCTTGATGTCGTCAACGAAGATTACTTCGTTATCTCTAATTTTTTGTGAAAGAGCCGAGAAAAGAGCAACCGTTTTTGCCTTAATATTCATCTTTTTAGAGAAATCTCTCGACTTGGGAGCGAATACTACGCCACCCTTAATCCATTGCGGACTTCTAATAGAACCTTGTCTTGCTCTACCAGTTCCCTTTTGTCTCCAAGGTTTTGCACCACCGCCACGAACTTCGCTACGGGTAAGAGTGCTCTTTGTTCCTTGTCTTTCGTTTGCAAGTCTAGTAACTACCGCTTGATGTATAACTGATTCGTTATATTCTACGTTAAACAACGCTTCAGCAAGTTCAAGAGTGCCTACTTCTTTTGCTTTCATATCATACAATTTAACACTTGGCATAATCTTTCTCCTTACGCTTTAACGCTATTTCTCAAAGTTACGATTCCTTTTACAGGACCGGGAACTGCGCCTTTAACAAGTATCGCATTTCTTTCTTTGTCGACTTTTACAACTTCAAGATTCAAGATGGTTACGTTTTCGCTACCCCAATGACCGGGAAGGTTTTTGCCTTTGAATACTCTTGAAGGATTACTGATTGCACCCATTGAACCAGGTTCTCTGTGAACAGGGCCAACACCGTGGGTTTCTTTCAATCTGTGTTGATTCCATCTCTTAATAACACCGGTAAAGCCGTGACCTTTTGATACGCCCGAAACGTCGATTTTATCGCCCGCTTGGAAAACGTCACAAGTTACAACTGAACCTACTGCCATTTCGTCCGCATTGTCAAGTTTGAACTCTCTCAATACTTTTTGCGGAGCTACGCCTATTTTTTTGAACAATCCTAACTGGGGTTTGTTCATGGTCTTTTCGTCAACTTCAGCAAAGCCGAGTTTTACTGCCGAATAACCGTCTCTTTCCAAAGTTTTAACCTGAACAACGGGACAAGGACCTGCCTCGATAACCGTTACCGGAATAACTTTGCCGTCTTGGGAAAAGAGCTGTGTCATTCCCAACTTTCTGCCAATGATTGCTTTATTCATAGATAAAGTTCACCTCCGATATATATTATATAATGTTTATAAATTACAATTTGATTTTGATATCTACGCCTGCAGGCAAATGAATACTGTCAAGCAACTTTACGTTGGGCGAATAAATATCTATAAGTCTTTTGTGTGTTCTGATTTCGAATTGTTCACGTGAATCCTTATATTTGTGGGGCGAACGAAGGATGGTTACTATTTCCTTTTCGGTAGGTAGTGGAATAGGTCCACTAATTTTCGCACCAGACTTTTTCATCGTTTCAACGATTCTTGAAGCCGCTTGGTCGAGCATTTCGGTGTCGTAAGACATCAATTTGATTCTGATTTTTTGACTTGCCATTTTTGTTTCTCCTTTTTTTCCTAACTTTTACTGTGTGCTGTAAACTCTGCCGTGTGTGTCAATTTCGTTTAATAAAAAAATCATCCGCCGATACTTAAATTTTTTAAGTCGCTGCGAATGACTTTACTAATTCTATTGAAGTTAGTCGCAGGGGTCTAGCCCCCACACTTGTCAGCGGAAATTATCTATCGTTTCGCACGATTTAAGTAACTTCCCGCATCAACCCGAGATTACACAGCCTATACATTATATCAACCCTTTTCAATAATGTCAACTGTTTTTTACGGGTATTTTTAATTTTTTTTGATAAATTTTTATCGATTTTTTTAGGCGATTTCCTTTTTAATCAGGGTGGGTTTTGCGCCGTTATTTACAACGTTTTCATCTATAACAACCTTGCTAACGTCCGTTTCAGATGGCAAATCGTACATAGTATCAAGCATAAGATTTTCTAAAATAGTTCTTAAACCTCTTGCCCCCGTTTTAAGTTCTATCGCACGTTTAGCAACCGCACTAACCGCACCGTCGGTAATCTCTAATTCAACGTTATCTAAACCGATTAACTTTTTATATTGTTTTACAAGTGCGTTCTTTGGCTTTGTCATAATATTTACAAGTGCGCTTTCGTCCAACGGATGCAAACCTACCGTAATAGGAACTCTACCAACAAACTCAGGAATTAAACCGTATTTAATCAAATCTTGCGGTTGAACGTCCCTGACGAATTCCTTTTCGCCAACCTTAGCCTTTTCAACGCTTCCACCAAAACCTAAAGACGCCTTTTCTTTTCTTTTTGAAACGATTTCTTCAAGCCCCACAAACGCACCGCCACATATAAATAAAATATTAGTGGTATCAATGCGCAAGCATTCTTGTTGGGGGTGCTTTCTTCCGCCTTGCGGAGGAACAGATGCAACCGTGCTTTCAATGATTTTAAGCAAGGCCTGTTGAACTCCCTCACCCGAAACGTCACGAGTTATAGAAACGTTTTCACTCTTTCTTGCTATCTTATCAATTTCGTCTATATAAACAATACCACGTTGGGCTTTTTCAATGTCGTAATCAGCGTTTTGAATAAGTTTAAGAAGAATATTCTCAACGTCTTCACCCACGTAGCCCGCTTCCGTAAGCGTGGTAGCGTCTGCGACAGCAAACGGCACGTCTAAAATTTTAGCGAGAGTTCTTGCAAGCAAAGTCTTTCCACTTCCCGTTGGGCCGAGAAGAAGAATATTGCTTTTATCAAGTTCAACGTCCACTTCTTTAGAGTTAACCGCATTTATTCTCTTATAATGATTATAAACGGCTACTGATAAAACTCTTTTCGCTTCGTCTTGTCCGATAATATATTCATCAAGTTTTTCTTTAATTTCAGCAGGTTTTAATAAAGCAATTTCCGCCTTAACGTCTTCCTTTGCAGAATCTTCTTTCACCACGTCTCTGCAAACTTCAATACACTCGGCACAAATATAAATCCCGTTAGGCCCTGCTATTAAACGTTTAGTAAGTTCCTTTGGTTTTCCGCAAAAGGAACAAAATAATTGTTCGTTGTTATCTTTCATATCTCTCCAAAAATCTTACGGACGTTTAACGAAAATTTCGTCAATCAAACCGTATTCTTTTGCTTGCTCTGCCGATAAATAATTATCTCTATCGGTATCTTTTTCAACTTGTTCGTAAGGCTTACCGCTATTTTGCGATAAAATAGTATTCAAGCGGTGTTTAGTTTTTAATATATGGTCTGCTTGAATTTTTATGTCGCTTGCTTGACCTTGCGCACCACCCAAAGGTTGATGAATCATAATTTCGCTGTTCGGAAGCGCATATCTTTTGCCCTTTGCTCCGCTTGAAAGCAAGAACGCACCCATACTTGCGGCAAGACCGATACAAATAGTGCTTACGTCGCACTTAATATAGTTCATAGTATCGTAAATAGCAAGCCCTGCAGTTACGCTACCGCCCGGACTATTGATATAAAGACAAATATCCTTATCAGGGGCTTTACCTTCTAAATAGATAAGTTGAGCAACAACGGCATCAGCAACCGCGTCGTTTATTTCACCCGTTAAAAATATAATTCTATCTTCTAATAATCTTGAGTATATGTCGTAACTTCTTTCCCCTTTACCCGTCTGTTCTACAACGTAGGGTACGACGGTGTTTCTTATATCCATATATTTATTCTCCGTAACTTTTATTTTCGTTTACAAAACCGCAAACGACCTGTTTTGTCATTTGCGGTATTGCTTTTGTTTATTCAACCGTTAACGGTTATTATTTAATTTCGTTGTTGGTTTTTAAGAAGTCAAAGAATTTCTTAATAACGATTTCGTTCTTGATGTAGTCAAGTTGACGAGCGTTAATATTTTTCTTAACGTCAGGAGCGGGCTTGTTTTGAGCCTTTGCCATTTCAGCAACTCTTGCTTCAACGTCTTCTTCAGTAGCAACGATTTCTTCTCTTTCAATAATACCTTCGATAACGAGTTGTGACTTAACAAGTTCAGTCGCTTGTTCGGTATATCCCTTTCTAAACTCGTCCATGCTCTTACCCATATATTTTAAGTAGTCAGCAAGTTTAAGTCCTTGATATGAAAGGCGATATTCCATTTCTTGTACCATACGGTCAATTTGATTTTCAATTAAAGCGTCGGGAATTTCAACGTCAGAAGTTTCGGTTATCTTTTTAACCATAGCATCTTCAAGTTCTCTTTCCGCTCTGTCAGCATTTTGCTTTTCAAGTCTTTCACGAGTTTCTTTCTTGTAAGCTTCTACGCTTTCTGCACCAACTGCTTCTTTGATAAAGTCGTCAGTAATTTCGGGAAGTTCCTTTTTGTTGATTTCGTGAAGTTTAATAGCGAATACAGCATCTTTACCTTTAAGGTTTTCTGCGTGATATTCTTCGGGGAATTTAACGTTGATGTCTTTTTCATCACCGATATTCATACCGATAAGTTGTTCTTCAAAACCAGGAATAAAGGTCTTGCTACCGATAACGAGAGTTTGCTTTTCAGCTGTGCCACCGTCAAACTTAACACCGTCAACACTACCAGAGTAATCAATGATTACGCTGTCGCCGTCAACAACTGCTCTGTCGGTAACCGCTACCATACGAGAATTACGTTCTTGTAAACGCTTCATTTCGTCTTCAATATCTTCGTCCTTTACATTATACTCAACTTTGTCGAACTTTATACCCTTATATGCACCAAAAACAACTTCGGGTTTAACAGCAACGATTGCAAGCATAGTAATGCCTTTTTCGCTAATTTTCTTAATATCGATTTCGGGCGCTGCAACTGCTTCGATAGAAGGTTCTTTATCAAGTACTTCGCCGTAATATTTGGGGAATGCTTGGTTGATTGCTTCTTCATAGAAAACACCTGCACCGTAAGCGGTTTCTAAAACTTTTTTGGGAACTTTTCCTTTTCTAAAACCAGGCATGCTGTATCTGCCTTTGGTCTTTTCATAAGCAGATTCAATTGCTGCTTGCCATTCTTTAGCAGTTAAATCAATAGTAATCTTTACCGTGCTTTTTTCTGCTTTTTCAAACGTATATTTCATAACGTACTCCTAATACATAAAATTCTTAATTATTTTAACACAACCTACCGCAAATTGCAAGGTTTTTAACAGTCTTTTAATCGTTTTTTAAAAATTCCACGTGTTTTTCCGCCGTTACCATAACCGACTTAAAATTATCGTAAACACAAAAGCCTGGTTTTGAACGTGGTGGCTTTTTAACGTGCTTTTTCAAGGTGTAAACCACTTCGGTTTTTCCACCTACACGCCCCTTTGAATAATAAGCACAAATTTCACAAGCTACTATAACCACGCTTTCCGGAACTTGCTTGTTTAGACTTTCTATTACAACGTGAGAAGAGTGATAATCTTTAACGTGCACCCAAACGTCGTTGGGGTTTGCGGTAAAGGTCAATTTATCGTTTTCAGCATTGTTTCTGCCTGCCCGCACCTTAAAGCCTTGAACGTTATACTCTCGACAGAAAGTTTCTTTTTTAGGTTTTTTTGCAAGGTTGTTTTTAACTTGTATCAATCCCATGCTTTCAATTTCTAACTGCACTAAATTCAAGTCGTCAATATTCTCCGCAAGCGATATCTCGTCAGCAACGCTAGTTAAATAGTTTAATTCAGTTTCCGCCTGTTCTCGCTGAGGCTTAAGTGCAATCAAGGTGCGCTTTTGTTTATTATACTTTTTATAATAATTCTCTGCGTTTTTTGATACTGAAAGCCTAGAATCTAAAACTATTTTTATAGTGCTACCGTCGTAATAATTTTCTAATTCACACTCAAGTTGCCCTTGTTTAATCCTATATAAATTTGCTAAAAGCAACTCACCTTTAATTTTATTTTCTTCGGCTTGCGTCGCATCTTTTTCCTTTGCGTTTATAGCAACTAAACGCTTTTTAACCTTTTTAATCGCCGTTGCCGTAATGCTCGAAAGCCTTTCTTTTTTTGCTGTAAATTTCTTTAATTTATCACGCTCTGTAAAATAAAACTCTTCCGCAAAATATAATTGCTCAAAAAATTTCAACTCCCCGCCTATCACGTCGTAAGGAAACGCCAACACGTCTTTTATCGCACCGTTTTCTATAACAACGCAAGGATTTTTCTTTTCATTAAACAAAAAATCGTTAAGGAAGTTAAACAATGCAACAGCATCTACTTCTACACCGTGTTTTTCTATATATTTTCTCTCAATTTCCTTTGCCGTTGAAAGCGCAACGCCTTGTACGTTTTGTGTAATACTTTCGGCTATTTTAGACTGAGATTGATTGAAGATTTCAATCAAATTTTTATCGTTTGGCAATAATTTTTCACCAACAGGCGGATAAACGTAAGGCTTTCCAACGATAAGCGGACGCACACCTTGGTCAAACATATTTATACCACGATTTCCACCTAAAATTTTGCCGTTTTCGGTTAAGATTATATTGCTATATCTACCCATTAACTCAACGTAAACGGTTTTTTCAACCGAATCAAAAAACTCGCCCGACGCTAAGAAATCTATCTTGACTATTCTGTCAAAACCAACCAAACTAATTTTTTTAAGGGTTGCAGACAATAAGTGTTTGCGCATTAGCATACAAAAATTAGGGGCTGTAAGCGGACTTTCTCTATCTTCGTGAATAACGCCTATTCTTGGGCTTGCGGGGTTGACGTTTAGCAAAAGTTTTTCAGTCTTTTTGCCTGTATATAACGTTAAAACGAGTTCGTCAACAGACGGCTCGGTAATTTTGTTTACCTTGCCGTTAGCAAAAAGATTATTAAGTTCTTCGCAAAGATATCGCAAAGTAAAAGCGTCTTGTGGCATACTTCACCTTTTTATATTGTAAACGTCTTATCGCTTAAATAATCTAAAAAATCGCCCTTGTTAAACTTTAACGTCAAAGCGGTTGCTGTAAGTTGTTGGACTTTTTCATTGTATTTTTGATTAGTTTCAAAATCCCCGTACTTTCCATCACCAATAATCGGGTGACCTATGTGCGCAAGATGCGCCCTTATTTGATGGGTTTTCCCCGTAAAAAGTTCAACTTCTAATAAAGACGTTTGCCCATTAGATTTCAAAACTTTATACCCCGTTCTGATTTCTATAGAATTTTTTACAGGCGTATCGTAAATTTTAACCAACGCCTCGTCTTTATCTTTAACCAAATAAGCGGTTAAAATCGCCTGTGGTTTTTTGGGGACGCCGACCACTTCGGCGGTATATATTTTAACAAAATCACGGTTTTTAAATCCGTTAAGTAATTCGCTTTCCGCCTTTTCGTTAAGGGCAAAAATCATAATCCCGCTAGTATTTCTATCTAAACGGTGAATAAACTTTGCGTTTTCGTATAAACTAGAAACAGTTTCAAAAACACTTTCAGAAGAATAGCCCGATTTCTTATTGACCACTAAAACGTTTTGGTCTTGGTAAATTATGGAGAACTTTTCTATCGACGTACAAACGTAGTATATTTCAACCTTGTCACCAACGTTTAGCATAACGTCTTTAGAAACTCTTACCCCGTTAACTTTAACGTCCTTTTTGCGCAACGCACGCATAAAAGCCGAGTAAGATAAATCTTCTACGTTGTATAAAGCAAGTTTTGACAACTTGCGGTTTTTATCTGCAATAAAACTTTTCATAATGTTGATTAAAAACAGGACTTCGGTTAACCGAAGTCCTGCATTATATTTTTATATTTTAGTCTGATTCGGTTTCGTCCTTTGGCTTAATGAAAAGCAAGACTATGATTCCGATAAGGCACAACGTACCAACCGAAAGGAAAACTACTGACCAAACGTTGTTTTGCAACCAGTTGCTTGGCACTTTTACTTCTACGGGTTTATCGGCAACTCTAATAACTGCAAAGTCGGTTTCCGACCTATGCGTAACTTCTGATACCGCATAACACTCAACAACATACGAGCCTATCTTGTCGGGAGTAAAGGTTACCTTTCCGTCGTAACCGATATTCTTAATATCGTCGTAATCATAACCGTTTTTATTGTAGTTTTTATCGCTTATAGAAGATGCCGTGGGAATTTCCACCCAACCATTTTCTGCGGTTAAATCTTCTACACTAGTAATTTCAACAGCCTTATTTGCATTGTAGTAAAGTTTATAGGTAACTTTACAACCGCTTGCTTCTACTTTGAAAGACGAAAGCGTATATTTAACGTCAATAAATCCACCGCTTATATTCGTGGGCGCTTCAACTTCGATAGGAGCGTCGTCCGCAATATAGAACTTGAAAACTAAATCAGCGTCCTTAATGGTCAATTCTCCGTTATCATCTTCTTCAACGATACTGTCAACTTCTAAAGCGTTACCAGCAGCGTCTGTAAACACAACGTAGAAAGTGTAATCACCCGCTTCGTCAATTTTGAAACTTAATTCACTAGCAGTTCTAGATTGAGTTGCACTCTTGTAGTATACCTTTATCGATAAATCTTCGTAAGCCGTAGTTTCGTCAGCCACTAAATCTTTCATTGACGGAATTTCAAACTCAGTACCAAGTGCAATATAATGTCCATCGTCCATAGTTGCGTCAATAATTGCTTGTTTGAAAGATGCTAAAGACTCTGCAAAATCCGCGTCGCCTTTTTTGTATTTAGGTGCAACGTTGTCGGTAGTATTTTCAGGGTCTTGAACTTTAACGGTATAAGTTTCAGCATAAGCATCTTCAATCCCGTCAACCGCTACGTAAAAATCTTCACTAGCAGATACAGCAGGGAACATAACCTTTTTTGGCTTTTGCGTGTCAACTGCAAGCCATATATTTGAATTTTCAGGGCGAGCTAGGTATACGTCAGACGACTTAACGTTATTCAAAACCGAATAAGGTGCAAGCGTTAAAGTGTATTGAGTGCTTACGTCCTTTATAATAGCATTCTTAGAAGTAAAGAAAGAATCGTTTAAAGTAACTCGTGGCAAAGCATTTGTAAGTTCACCGTTAGTTAAAGCGAAAGTTTGCTTGTAAGCACCGGTATTATCACTTGCTTTTTGGTCTACGTAATCAAGTGCAACCGTTACGTCGTTTTCAGTATTTACAACTAAATCAACTTCTGCAACAGGCTTATCCATAAAACCAATTTTGTAATATTTATCGGTTTGAGTGGTTAATTCTACACCGTTTACAGATGCAACCAAGAAACCGTTTTCTACTGAAAGTTCAATTTTAATTCCGTCTGTAAGAGCAACGTCTTTCTTGTCTGCGTTTTCTTGTTTTGCAAAGTAAGCTTTACCCGCCTTTTCAATAACGATAGAATTTTCAATCGTTTTAACAAGTTCCTTTTCACCCGTTTCAGCGTTTTTAACTTTCAAAACGCCGTTTTCTAAATATGAATCATAAGTCAAGTCAAGAGATACTGAAGTGTATTCTCCGTCTATATCAAAAGAGATTTCGAAATCTTCTATCACAAGTTTACTCTTAAAACCAAACTTGTTGCTATCTTTTGAAAGAGAAATATCAAGTGTTGAATTTTGCTCGTTAATATTTGCCGAACCACTCTCAACACCATCAATGTAACTACTTGCGCTAGTGGGCGCAGTCAATGCTTTTGCGACGCCAAAATTCATCATGGAAAAAGCCATAACAAGCGACGCTATAAGCATAGTAAAAAGAATAACGATTTTATAGGATTTAGCCATTTTCATATTAGCCCTATACTCCTTGTCATACACCATATCTACCATATTTTACACAAAATATTTAAGTTTGTCAAACCATTTTGCACATTTTTTGAAAATATTATATTTTTTTAACAATAATCTTGCTAATTTCTACAAAAATCCCCACATGGAAAACAACTTGAAAAGCACCTTTTTAACTTGCGTAGAATATAATAAAACATATTTAAGTTTTCACGGTACTTTTACAAATGATTTATATTATAATTACTGCTTTAACGGTTAGTATCGATTCTCTTATTTGCGGATTTTCGTTAGCACTTTCGTGCAAGAAAAAAGTCGCTGTGATTTTTGGTGTAGCGTTAACTGTTTTTGCAATGTGCCTTTTTGCAAACTACTCCACCTTGTTTTTACAAGATAAATTAAATGAAAAAACCGTTTCCATAGGCGGACTGATATTGATACTCGTAGGCTTGTACAATTTACTAAAGAAACAAAATAAAACAATAACGGTTTTTAATTCCCCGTTAGCCTGCGCCATAACAACAGGTTTTGCCGTTGGTCTTGACGGAGCACTTGCAAACCTTTCTTTGTCTCTTATGGGAATGAACGCCTTTTACGTCCCACTAATAATTGCAGTAATGCACGCAATAACCATTTCTGTTGGTGTTCTTTTAGCACAGACGCGCATTGCTTATAAATTAGCAAAAATCGAGTTTATGCCACCGCTAATTTTAATTTTCTTAGGTAGCATAAAACTACTCGGTTTATTTATATAAAAAGCGGTGGATTATCCCACCGCTTTTACCTTATAAACTAGGTTTAATTATAGTTACGCTCTTTTCCGTTTCAAACTTATTCCAAGGATTTACGTCCTTTGGCGGTTGAACACGGAAAACCATTCTTTCCTTACTAACAGGGTGAGTAAACGATAAGTAATACGCCCAAAGAGAAAGATAACCTTTCTTTGCCTTTTCCCCACCGTAACGCATATCGCCGTAAACGGGTGTGCCTATAGCGTTCATTTGCACACGAATTTGATGACTTCTACCCGTATGTAATCTTATGTCTGCCAAAGACAGTCCCTCTTGAACGTCAAGCACGTTATATTCTAATTCAGCAAACTTTGCTCCCGCAACAGACGGCGGACAAACGTATACCATATTGTTAACTGCGTTTTTCTTCATATAATGCGTTAAGGTCGCTTTTTCTTCCTTCGGCACGCCTACTAAAACTGCGTAATATCTCTTTTCAAAATCGCCGTCACGCAACTGTTCTGACAAACGTGACGCCGCCTTTGAACTCTTTGCAAAGACCATTACTCCGCCAGTAGGTCTATCCAAGCGGTGAACTAGCCCCAAATACACGTTGCCCGTCTTGTTATAGGTAACCCTAATATACTCTTTAATCATAGAGAGCATATTTTCGTCCTTACTTTCATCCTCACAAGAAGGAACGTTTTGTGGTTTTAACACCACTATAATATGATTGTCTTCGTGTAAAATAATCAAATCTTCCATAACTATTTTCCGTTAATCCAAATTCCGCTGTTTCCACACGGTAACACCACGTCGCCCTGTTCGGTTTCCAAACCGACTTCGTAAGCATCAACCGTTCCTTTACCGTTTTTAGCCACCGTTAAAGATAAAATGTTTTTTAATACTTGTGGTTGCAACCCCGTCGTATAACTATTAATAAGCACGAAAAGGGGGTTGTCGCTCAATACTTGCGAACATAATTCCACAAAAGAGAATAATTCGTTTTCAAGTTTCCACATCTCACCGTTAGGTCCACGCCCGTAACTAGGCGGGTCCATTATTATAGCGTCGTAACGCTTCCCACGGCGAATTTCTCTTTCTACAAACTTTTTACAGTCGTCTATAATGTATCTAACTTTACCGTCGCCAACGTTTGAAAGCCTTACGTTTTCGCCCGCACGTTCAACCATACCTTTAGCAGCGTCCACGTGGCAAACTTTTGCGCCCGCTTTCGCACAAGCAACGGTTGCTCCGCCCGTATAGGCAAACAAGTTGAGTACGTTTATTTCCCTGCCCGCATTTTTAATAAGGTCGGTCATCATATCCCAGTTAACCGCTTGCTCGGGAAATAACCCCGTATGTTTAAAACCCATAGGTTTAATTTTGAATTTAAGGTCTTTGTAAGAGATGGTCCACTCATCGGGCATTTTGCCCTTAACTAGCCATCTTCCGCCACCCGTTTCACTACGAATATACTTTGCCGAAAGCCCTTTGTAACCATCCATATTTATTTGGGATTTCCAAATAACTTGCGGATCAGGACGAAGTAGCACCACGTCTTTCCAACGCTCTAATTTATATCCGTCGCCCGTGGCAATGACCTTATAGTCTTCCCACTTTGCTACTCTCATTATTTTATAACCTTGTTTATGATTACTGTGCAAACGGCACCGTTTACGTCAAGTTCTTTCTTAAAGCCGTCGGTTTCGCCTTCAACAACTGCGTCGGCAAGTACTACCGATTTCAAATCGTCACCATTGATTGCTTTCTTAATACCGTCATCATCAGTTTGATAATTAACGGTAATTCTATCAACGACTTCAAAACCTGCTTCTTTACGCATTGATTGAATTTTAGAGATAAGTTCTCTCGCAACGCCTTCTGCTTTAAGTTCTTCGGTAACGTTAGTATCCATAACAACGGTAATACCGTTATCACTTGCAGCCATAAACCCTTCTGCACTTGTGGTTGAAATCAACAAGTCGTCAAGCGCAAACTCAAAAGTATCGCCTTCAAATTCAGCCTTGTAAACTTGTCCGCTCTTAACGGTTGTAACTACTGCGGTTGCATCACAAGTATCAAAGAACTTACGAACTTTGCCAAGTTTTGCACCGTATTTAGGTCCAAGCGTTTTAAGTTGCGGTTTAATCGTGTAAGAAACAAAACGAGTTGCATCACGAAGATATTCCACTTCTTTAACGTTAAGCTCGTCTTTTGCGATTTCTAAAAGTCCTTCTGTAAGTTCGGTTTTCCTTTCAGAACATACGAAAATCTTTTGTAAAGGTTGTCTGTTTTTAATGTTTGCAGTATTTCTGCACGACCTACCTAATACTACGATATCTAAAACGTTTTGCATTCCGTCTTCAAGTTCTTTATCAATTGCAGATTCGTCTACGCTTGGGAATTTGCAAAGATGAACGGAAATCGGTGCATCCTTAAAGAAATTCGGCACTAGGTTTTGATAAATTGCCTCCGCCATAAATGGAGTAAACGGCGCAGATAACTTAGCCATAGTAACCAAAACCGTGTAAAGTGTTGTGTAGGCGGCAATCTTGTCGTCATCCATATCGTGTCCCCAATAACGCTCTCTACCACGACGAACGTACCAGTTAGACAAATCGTCGGTGAAACTTTGGAGCGCTCTTGCACTTTCAAATATGTTGTAAGATTCAAGTCCGTTATCTACCGTCTTTACCAGTGTATTAAGTTTTGATAATACCCACTTATCCATAAGGGTAAGTTTACAATCTTCCAACTTATAATCAGCGGGATTATATTTATCTATTTCAGCATAGAGCACAAAGAACGCATAAGTGTTCCAAAGCGTTCCCATGAATTTTCTTTGCGCTTCAGAAACCGCTTCTTCGTAGAATCTTGACGGCAACCAAGGAGCAGAACCGGTATAGAAATACCATCTAACTGCGTCAGCACCTTGCTTGTCGAGAATAGTCCACGGGTCAACCACGTTCCCTTTGTGCTTGCTCATTTTAATACCGTTTTTATCGTTAACGTGCCCTAAAACGATACAGTTCTTAAAGGGCGCTTTATCAAACAATAAAGTCGAGATAGCAAGCAAAGTATAGAACCAACCACGAGTTTGGTCAATCGCTTCACTAATAAAATCCGCAGGGAAATGACTTTCAAACAATTCCTTGTTTTCAAACGGATAGTGATATTGAGCAAACGGCATTGAGCCAGAGTCAAACCAGCAGTCGATAACTTCTTTTTCTCTCTTGAACGTGCCACCACATTCACAATCAAAAGTACAGTCGTCTATATAAGGACGGTGTAATTCTATATCCCCTTCTATACCGCAAAGGTCTTTAAGTTCTTGCTTACTGCCGATAACGTGAATTTTACCACATTTTTCGCAAACCCAAACGGGTAACGGTGTTCCCCAGTAACGTTCTCTTGATAAACCCCAGTCGATAACGTTTTCAAGGAAGTTGCCCATACGCCCGTTCTTAATTGTTTCAGGCATCCAGTTAACCGATTCGTTTGCCTTTATAAGCCTATCTTTAACTGCGGTCATCTTGATAAACCAACTACTTCTAGCATAGTAAAGTAGCGGTGTATCACAGCGCCAACAGAACGGATAACTATGTTCAAACGGAAGTTCTTTAAAGAGCAAGCCGTTTTCTTTTAGAATTTTAATTATTACTTTGTCCGCATCTTTAACGAACATACCTTTAAGTTCACGGGTACATTCAAGCATATTTCCACGGTCGTCAACGAGTTTAACGAAAGGCAAGTTATATTTTCTACCAACGTTTGCGTCGTCTTCACCGAAAGCGGGTGCAATATGAACTATACCGCTACCGTCGGTAAGCGTAACGTATCCGTCGTTAACAACGTAATATGCCTTTTCCTTGAAACTGCCTTGCGCATAATCGAACAAGGGTTCGTATTCTGCATATTCGTATTCAGAACCTTTCTTTACGGAAAGTTTTTCGTAATTTTCAAAGAGCGACGGAACGAGTGCGTCTGCTAAAATATAAACGCTACCGTCTTCGGCTTTAATTTCCGCATAGTCTTCCTTGGGATTCATGCAAAGCGCAACGTTTGAAGGAAGAGTCCAAGGCGTGGTCGTCCAAGCAAGGAAGTATGCATTTTCCCTATCTTTTATCTTAAAGCGAACGAAAACCGAAACGTCTTTAACGTCCTTGTAGCCTTGCGCAACTTCGTGAGAAGATAACGCAGTTCCACAACGTGGGCAGTAAGGCACGATTTTATGACCTTTGTATAAAAGTCCTTTTTCGGCAATAGTTTTAATCGCCCACCATACCGATTCGATATAGTTGTCTTCGTAAGTAACGTAAGGGTTTTCCATATCTGCCCAGTAGCCTACACGGTCAGACATCTTTTCCCACTCGGTTTTATATTTCCATACGCTTTCTTTACACTTCTTTATGAACGGCTCAATACCGTATTTTTCTATTTCTTGTTTACCGTCAATGCCAAGTAATTTTTCTACTTCTAACTCGACGGGTAGACCGTGCGTATCCCAACCAGCCTTTCTTAAACAATGGTCGCCTTTCATAACGTGATAACGAGGTATAATATCTTTGATAACACGGGTAAGAATATGCCCTATATGCGGTTTTCCGTTAGCCGTGGGCGGACCGTCGTAAAAAGTAAATTCACGACTGCCTTCGTTTTCTTGTACGTTCTTTTCAAAGATTTTGTTTTCTTTCCAAAATTCAAGAACTTCTTTTTCTCTATCGAGAAAGTTTAAGGTTGTATCCACTTTCTTATACATAATATTGCTCCCAAAAATTACTGTCGTTTTACGGTTTTTGACATAATAAACCATTTTCTACACTTTTACTTATCAATTATAACCGTATTTGCAAATTTTGTAAAGTTAATTTAATTAAAAATAAATTTTTTACTTAAAATAACTTGCTAAATAGTCAAATTTAAGTTAGAATATTATAGCCGTACTATGCGGGGAGTTAGCGATGCCCTGTCGTCCGCAATTCGCTTAGCGGAGCAGAAAGCCGTTTTAGGCTTGCGTCGTGGAAGGCCGCGCGTAATAAGGGACGTTGATATTAAGGTCTTATGCAACGCGTCGCCGCGAACCGTGTCAGAGTAGGAATACAGCAGCACTAAACGGTTAGACTCGTGTGATATAAGGTTGCTTTGAAGGAGTTACCTGTTACGTTAACGCTTCGGCGTCGTTTGTCGACAACGGATGTACGGTTTTTTTGAATAAAATAAGCAACGGATTTTTTCCGTTGCTTTTTTATTTTCTCTTTATAACGACTATAAAAAGTTATAAAAAGGCGCAGACTACTGTTCAAGTAACCTGCGCCTTTTGGTGGACTTGGGCGTGTGAAATACGCACCGAGGACACCAAGTATTATTAGGGCTCCCGAAAAGATTTTGTATAACAAAAGATTTTTGGGAAAAAGGAGAAGCCCGCTGTCTGTCGTGCTGTTTGCAGTAGCAAACTGCTGACGTAAGGCGGTGCTTCGACGTGGTGGAGATGCGGAGACTTGCACTCCGGTCTTGAACGCTTTGAAAGAATTTTCTACATACTTAGCCTACGGTTGATTTTA
>JAGCIP010000176.1 GCA_017648525.1 Clostridia bacterium | reverse complement strand
TCGCAATAAATGTTGATAATATATTCCCCCATCATCGCTGCGTTTACAACGTAATCTTTATCTGCACTTGCCTCGTAAAGGTCTGTGCCGTCAGAGGCTTTGGCAACTTCTCCGTCCGGTGTCGTACAAGACACGAAGCATTTTAGGTTTGGTTCAAGCAAATCGAATACTAAAACCTGAGGAATAACAAAATCGTGTCCTTGAACAACAACTGCATTCATTCTTTTTGTAAATACGGTAAAAGGCGAAACGCCATCTTTACTACGGGTTTTGGAAAGCGACTGTCCGTTTAAGCTTTTCATCAATAAAGCCGATTCAGCGTTTCCACCCTTTACGGTAATTTCTAAATTTGCCTCCGAGTCAGTAAACGAAGTAAACTTTCTACCAGAAATCACTTCATTTACCACGCAAACGGTATTCCCGTCGCCGTCAGTAACAATGTGAGTATCTGCGTTAAAGGATAATTTAATTCCATTCTTAAAATCATCAAACGTACCTTGCGCACGATAATTTCTTTTGCCGTTTAAGCAAACGTTCACTTGAGTATCGCTATACTTTGAAACTTCTAGCGAAAACGCATTAGATGAATATTCTTTATCTGAAAAGGTAAAGCATACCGATTCAAAATTTGTTTTTCTTTCTATCGAAGAAAACTCCAATTCAAAATTAGCATAAATAGTATTAATAAATTTTGCACGATACGTTCTCGTGCCATATATCGCCACTCCGCCATCCTGATTTTCAATGCGCTCAGCCGTAGAATCGACAAACATTGCTGCAAAATCATATGCCCTAATCCCCGATTCTTTTGTAAACGCCTGTACAACTGGAACGACATATTCCACACGGTTTTCGACGTTTGTTACTGAAGATTTTGCGACGTAACAGAGTTTTACTTCCGCCACATCAATATCCGTTTGCAAGGTAAAGTTATCAGTAATCTTCTTCTCTATCCCGAATGCGTCTGTGAGGAACACTTCGTAAGCTGTTTCAGCAGGAGTAGTCAAATTATAATCAACAAAGGTTGCTTTTTCCACAGGGTATTCTTCGTTTGTGATAAACGCATTTGGAACATAAGGTTTTTTTGCCAAAACGGGAAAAGCGGCTTTCGTCACCACGATGGTATGACTGTCTTCAAAGCAGTCTTCACCCTTATAAGCTTTAGCCCATAACTTATACTCTCCTTCTTGAGTCGCTGTGAATTGATTACTCTCAACTTCTACGACGTTACCATCAGGAGATAAAACAAGCGTTTCTATTAAATCCACGTTATCGGGATAACGAGCGTAAATCTCACCTAATGTACCAGTTTCGCCAAGATATGCTGAGGTTGGATTATCCTTAAAAACAATTTCCGAATTATTCATAGCAGATGCGTCTAATAAATGGTTTGCTAATAAAATAGGTATTAATAACGCAAACAATAAAACCCAGACATAATTTGTTTTTTTCTTTGTCCGTATCAACCTTTTATTCCTCCCACAGTAATATTGCCCATAAATATATCCTTAAATGCCAAAAAAATGACCATAATAGGAATACATAAAATAACGCACCCAGCCATTCTCATATTTTCCGTCAACGTCCCAGCTTGATTTGGCGAATATGCCGAACGGAAAAGTCCCACAGCTGCCGTAGGATAATCCGGCAAATATAAAAGCGGTGTTTGATAATTATTCCAATGAGCTATGAATTGTAAAATAAATACAGCAAAAATGCTAGTTTTAACTAAAGGTAGCACCACAGAAGTCAATACTCTTAAATGGCTTGCCCCGTCAATTATAGCCGCCTCCATATACTCGTTGGACAAGCTTTTAAACGAGGCGTAATATACTAAAAAATACATTCCTAGAAATGATGCAGACTGAATCCACATTCCGGGTATCGTATTATATAAACCGAGCTGTTTCATTACCTGCAGTTCTGATGCACCTGCACCAACAACTGGAAATACCATTGCAAATACAACTGCCCCGTAAATGATTTTATTTAACGAAACGTTATATTTTGCTACAAGGTAAGCCATAATACAAGGTATAAACGAAATGATAAACGAACAGCCAACCGAATAAAGCACGGAATATAACAGCATCCTATCGAAATACACCATACGTGAGTTACCTGAAGAACCTACCTGCACCACCAACGTTTCGTAAGCAAAGCCGTAATTTTCAAAGCATATTGGCGATGGTAAACCGATGGGATTTACGTTTAAATCGAAAATATCTTTCAAAGAGGTGCTTACCGTTAAATACATGAACAGAAACATACACAAGGTATAAATCCCCAAAACGGTAGCGCATACGATTGCGAAAATATTTATTTTCCCTTTTGTTTTGGTTTTCATTTTCTTTCCTCCATTAGTACTGTACGTTGGGGTCAATCTTGTCTAGTAAACGTTTAGCAAAGAACGTTAAGGGTACAACGACAATTGTTGCAAACACGCCCAGTGCCGCTATATACGGATAACCCGACATATCAGATGACGACGACCTCCGCAACAAAACGAACATATGATATCCAAATGTTCGTACGTTTTCTGGTGCCGACTCGCCATAAAGTGCATATAAGTTAGCTTGATTAGTAAAGATACCAGCTACACCTACGATAATAAAAGTAGATATCGTTGGGAAAATAAGAGGTAGAGTGATAGAAAAGAATTCTTTTACCGGTCCAACGCCATCGATTCTTGCGTATTCCACGACAGAAACGGGAATACGTGTCATTGTACTCGAATACATAATAACGTTTCCGCCAAAGCTTACTAAAAGTGTATAAATTAGAATATAAGTAAACGCTTGACTTGGGTTAGAAAGCGGTGGCATAATTTCTTTACCAAACAAACGGCAAATTTCCACAACGCCTCTGTCGATAAAGAATTTATACATAAACGCAACAACTAGCGATGAGATAATCGTTGGAATAAATAACATTACTCTGAAAAACTCGCTAAACTTATATTTTTTGTAAATATAATACGAGAAAAATAACGCCGTAGGGGTAACAACACCTAAACTGAAAGCGTAAAATATTAAGGAATGTGACAACAACTCCTTAAGTTCCATACCATACACTAGGTTGTTCCAAACGGTTTCAAGTTGCAAAGTAGAGAAAATGAACTTCCCCTGTCCATCGATAAACTTATATTCTTGAAATGCCAAAATAACCGAATTAAGATTTACGTAAACGTAAAAAATTAAAAAGTGTATAAGTGGTAAAGTTGCTATGCAATAATAGAAAATAAGTTCTCCCGTTCTATGCCCTTTTAACGAACCGTTTTG
>JAGCIP010000175.1 GCA_017648525.1 Clostridia bacterium | reverse complement strand
TGTTTGAGCGTCTTGATACATACGTGGACGTTTATTTTAACGGGACGTTTATTGGACATAGAGAAAATGGTAATTTAGAACATAGGTTTGACGTTTCTAGCTTAATTAAAAAAGGTGAAAACAGCGTAGAATTAAAATTCAAGTCGTGTATTACTACGGCAAAACCCGTTGACGAGAAAGCAACGTATGCGTTTACTAAAGAAAGATTGAATATACGTAGAACGCAATGCACTTTTGGCTGGGACTGGGTGGCAAGATTCGTATGTTGTTCAATAGGTAACGCAAGTATAGTTCTTGAAGAGAAAGACGAAGCAGTTATCGATAACGCATATATATATACGAAAAACATAGACAAATACTCTGCTACAATAGGGTTAGACGTTGAGTTTAAGTATGAATACATAGGTAGAATTTTAACTTTTGAAATACTTACACCAAGCGGAGTGTTGGCATATAAAAAGAGCAGATATTGCGACTTTAATAAAACTAGATTCAACATAGACGTTGTTAATCCTGAATTGTGGTATCCATTAGGTTACGGAGAGCAACCACTTTATACCGTTATTATTAAGGATAAAGACGAGATAATTTATCAAGAAAAGTTTGGCATAAGAACGGTTAAAGTTTTACAGGAAAAGGACGAAGAAGGTAGTGAAAACTATAAGAAGTGTTTAGAAATAAAGCATCCGCATTATGATAAAAACGAACAATTTTCTTGCTTTACGTTAATAGTGAACGGAACGAAGGTTTTCTGCAAGGGCGGGAACTGGGTGCCTTGTGAACCGTATTTAACGAAAAATAAAGATAACAAGATAAAGGAAACGCTAAAAGTAGCCAAAGAAATGGGTGTTAATATGTTACGCTTATGGGGTGGCGGAGCGTTTGAGAGTAAGATTTTTTACGACGAGTGTAGTAGGCTTGGAATATTAGTGACGCAAGACTTTTTAATGGCGTGTGGAGAGTATCCCGAAAAAGAAGATTGGTTTATTAATGAGTTGTTAAAAGAGTCAGAATATGTAGTAAAACTAATAAGAAATCAACCTTGTCTTGCTTGGTGGAGCGGGGATAATGAAAATGCGGTTGAGGGCTCTGACTTACACGAAGATTATAGTGGAAGAGATTCTTTCTATAAGGGAATAGAACCTATTCTAATGAAATACGACCCTCATAGAGAGGCGTTTGCATCAAGTCCTTATGGGGGAAATACTTATGCTTCTAATACAGTGGGGACAACGCACCATTCTCAATACTTAAAAAGAATGTTTAAGTATATAATGGGCGAAGAAAATCTTAATGATTACAAAGAAAGATTGAGAGAAAACAGGGCGAGATTTATTGTTGAAGAACCCATTTTTGGCTCAACTTCTTTATCTACGCTGAAAAAATTTATGAGCGAAGAAGAAATATTTGGCGACGATTTATCAGCGTGGTTATATCACACGAAAAACAATCCCGGTTTAATGCGTGAGCTTACCGAATTTTTCATTGTTTACGCAGAAAAAATGCTTGGGAAATTCAAGAACAACAAAGACCGATTGATAAAATATCAATACGTAGAATACGAGTGGTTAAGGGTTGTTTTAGAACAAGCACGCCGTGAAAAATGGTTTTGTTCGGGGATGATTTTCTGGATGTTAAACGACTGCTGGACGGCTGCTGCAGGTTGGTCGCTAATAGATTTCTACAACAAAATAAAGTTAGGTGGATACTCGTTTAAACGTTGTGCAAAACCGGTTATTTTATCAATAGATAAGTTAGGCGACTTTTATAATTTAACGGTAATAAACGACGGTATTAAAACTGCTAATTGTGATATAACGCTTTACAAAGTTAGTAAAGACAAAGCGGAAAAAATATCTAATTTTAGCATTGTTTCAGAGGCAAACGAGAACGCTGTTGTTAAACTTTGCGTATCGCTAAAAGAAACTGAAATTTTGGTAGCGGATATGACAAGCAATTTAAATGACGATAGAGCGTTTTATAAAAATGGAGACTTGAAAATAGCACCCACGGAAAACACAGTTGAATATACGGTGGACGAGAATAATAAAACGATAAAAATAAAGGCAAAAAAATACGTTCATTTAGTGTTGGTTGATGGGGATTATAATTTTAGCGATAATGGATTCGCAATGTTCGCTAACGAAGAAAAAACGCTTTCTTTCGATAAAGTAGACAGCGTTTGCGATAGCCAAATTACGATTGAAACTTATGATTTGGAAATATTTAATTAAAAAGAAAACAGCAAAAAAGAACCCCGATAATGGTGAAGTTATCGGGGTTCTTTTTATAGTAATGAGTGTAAGTGTCACTCTTTATGCGCTCTTCTGTAACTTGCAGGCGAAACGTTGCAATGCTTTTTAAAAATCTTATAAAAATGACTTAAACTGCTATAACCTAAGAAATTAGAAAGTTCTAATATATCTATATCGGTTTCTGTAAGAGCGTTCATAGCATAATTGATTTTTTGTTTAGTAATGAACTGATGTAAGCTCATATTAGTTGCTTTTTTAAATATTTTTTCGAAGTGCGAGTAACTGTAATTAATCATAGCAATCACTTCGTTAACGTTTAATGCCAAGTTTTGCGGTTTAGACATCTCCAAAATAAATTCGTGCACAACTTTTGGGTAAGAGTTGTTATTAGAAAGAGAATTAAGATATGCGGTGTTAAGAATATATTGCGCTAACGCAATTTTTGTTGAAATTAGTTTGCTCTTTTGATTTTGCAAAGTTTCCATATAAGTGATATATTTATTTATGTTGTTTACTTCGGAAGGATGCAATCGCATAAAAGGAAAGTTAGCGTTTAGCATTTCGTCGTATAAGTTGTCTGAAACAACTCCGTAAATTCGCTTAACTAAATTGCAACTCATAAGAACTTTTAAATGATAGTCGTCTGGGTCGCTGGGCAAGAATTGATGTGTGTCGTCTGGGCGGAGCAAAACGGCGTGATTTGGTTGCATTGAGACCTTTTTGCCGTTAATAATTTGCTGATAACTTCCTTTGCAAACGAGCGAAAATTCCCAAAAATCGTGATTGTGTTTATGAAAATAAAAATTTTTATTCCATTGATAATCTAACAACCCGTCTGGGATTTCAATTTTTTCATAACATTTTCTAAAGTTCATAGTTTTTTCCTTTAAAAAGTAATTCTTGCTTAAAATTATACGCTTTAATTATGGCACTGTCAAGTGTGATTATCTTTACTAAATGTGGCGAATAATGAGCGAAAACCGCAATTCACATAGGGAAATATATTTACAAAGGATTAGCGGTAAAAACTTGTGTAATTATTGCGCAATTATTATGTTGTCGCGAGCGCACGTAACGCGCGCATAAGCAACAATGGGACTATGTTAAAAATCGCAAATTTATAATAATATAACGCAAGACATTAAAAATTTATAAGTGATATAATATTTTTGCATAATCGCAAAATGGGAAAAAATATTTTTGCGATAAACAAAGAAATTTTTTGTGTTTACAAAAATATAGGAGGTATGGATTATGAGAAATCATTATCAGGCACCGTTGATTGAAGTGCAAGATTGCACTAAGATTGACGTACTGTTGGCGTCAACTTCAGGATTTGATGACAACGAATATTTTAACCACAATTGGGTGGAGAATTGGTTTTAAGGGGTGAGGAATTATGTTGAAAAAGAATAGAATAGCATTAAGCGTAATTCTTGCGCTTGGATTTATTATGATGGCAACTTGCTCACTTTTTACAAGCAATATTTTCAATACAAGAGTGGCAAAGGCAGAAGTAATTAGCACTTCTGGAAACTTTTATATGACGGACGGTGCAGGCATTCGTGTGTTTGACGACTATAAAGTGCCGTCAGGTATAAGATGGCAAGCAAACGTAAGCGACGAGTTTTATGCGTCAGTTGGAGCAGATGCGGAATTTGGCATAATCATAGACAATAAAGAGATAGCAGACACCGATGGCAAATACGACGTTAATGCAAGTGAAACTGAAGTGTACGTTGAAAGAACAAAAGATTTCGTCGTTAAAGACGGGATGCGTACTTTTACCGGTAGTATTTTGTACGAAAAATTAGCGGAAACTTTAGAAACTGAAAAAGGTTTCAACCAAGAACAAATAGCGAAAGCGTTACAAACTGCATATTCAACGACTTTGTATGCTAGGGGTTACGTAAAAGTAAACGGCGAATATTACTTGGCGGAAAGCGGTGATACGGCACGTTCAATAAAAGAAGTTGCAAGATATTGTTTAATTTCCGGCACTAGTGTAACGGCGAACAACCAAGAGGCGTTTGAAAGTTACGCAGGTGGAAGTTACGACGTGGTGACTAAAGAAGTGGCTGTTCCCGAAACTAACCTTTACCATAACGGAGTAGGTAGCGTTAAGGCAGGCTTGGAGGCTGGTGAATACGAAGTTTACGTTGGCGCAAAGAAAATTGGAACGGAAAATCTTGTAGAAAATGGCATAGTAACCACTGCATTAGAAAGTTTATCGTCTACAATGCCATACGGTGAAAACTTCGTTGAATATATTAACGGAAGTGAAGTTATTAGAGTGCCGTTTATCAATGCGTCACACACAATCGCAACTAAAACAGATTTTACAAATTTTATTGCGTCTTATAGCGATAGCGTTTCTTCAAAGGGTTGGTACGCTGTTTTAACCACAGATATCAATATGCTTAACGGGTCGGTAGGAAAGACGGTTAATCATACTTTTGCTGGCGTGTTTGACGGTTTAGGTCATAGTATTGATAATATAGAGTTCCCAGCGGATACTAATAATTACGGCGTTTTTGGTAGCGTATCAGGGACAATTAAAAACGTTGCGTTTACGAACGCTATTTTAAGATGGAACTCTTGCGGTTTAAGTAGTTACGTGTCTGGCTTAATTGAAAACGTTTACGTTCAAGGGAAAGACACTCAGTCTAATTTTACTAACTACTTTATAAAATTAGGTTGGGGCAACGTGCACGGCAAGGGTGGCTATGGCTACGTTAAGAATTGTTTGTTCGATATAGATTTTGAAAAGTTTGGAAGTGCAAATATAATAAAGTTTGAAAGCCCTGCAGCAAATATGGATTTATCCCCGTACGTTGTAAATACTTATGGTATTAAGCATACTAATCCTTATAAAGTATCAAGTTACGATGCAAGTGCAACTGCTTATACAAGCGTAAAGCAAGTGGCTAATAATATTACCAAAGAAAACGGATTTAACAGTTGTTGGAAAAATGAAATTATGGGTTATTACTTTGGCGACGTTTTACTTGCGGAAAAAGAAGTTGACCAAGTTTTAAATACCGCTTATTACGCTTTGGCGGAAGTCGGGGAAATGGCAACCGCTAAATCAGTGGAAGTAGACCTTGCGACTGCACTTGGCGCATCTCCCGTAAAGGTATTTGTTAACGGCGTGGAAGTTAGTGCAAGCAATACGATTACCTTAAATTCTGCCGACTTTACCGTTGGTGAGGAAATTGCAATCGTATTCGGCAATTCTTCTAAACTTATTAAATTACCCGTTAAGTTCGTAACTTTCGCAATATCGACTGCAGCTCAATTTAAGGCTTACGTTGATTTGGTTGGAACTACAGGTGACAATGAAAACAGCTGGTATGTTATCCTTACACAAGATATTAACTTGTATTCGCAAAGCGAAGGCTGTGTTGGTACGACAAAGGCAATGAGCGGGACTTTCGACGGATTAGGTAATAACATAGCAAACTTTAACTCACACGCAGGTAAAGGAGTTTCTATGGGGCTATTTGGATATATTTACGGTACGTTTAAGAACGTTTCTTTCTCAAATGCACAATTTAACGCAAATTCTAACGGCTTGACTAGCTATTTGAGCGGTACTATAGAAAACGTATACGTTAAAGGTAGTGGCCCAATTGCTAATTATGACTTTACTGGTGCTATAGTAAAACTTGGTTGGAATAGCACTCATGGCAGAATGGGTATTGTTAAAAACTGTGTATTTAATATTAGTTTCGTGGAACAAAAAGCGTCTGCAACTGTGATTAGATGGAACGATACAAGTGTTTCGGGAGATATGAATACCGTTCAAAATTGTTACGCAATTCAAAACGGCGACTATACCTATAATCTAACCCTTGGTGCAAATCCGAACAAGAGTGCTTATACGAATGTTAGTGATTTTATCTCTAATATTACTAAAGAAAACGGCTTTAACGATTACTGGAAAGTAGAAAAAGGCGTGCTTTCATTCGGCACTAGAACTATAGGCTAAAAATTACAGACAGTTTATTCACCGCCCGAATTTCGGGCGGTGAATATAAACTTAAAAGGTGAGAAAATATGACTCTAAAAAGAAAAATTATTTCAATATTAAGTATTTCGGTTGTTTTAATTGCATGTGTTTTGTTAGCATTTTTTATTAAAACTCCCGTTTACGCTGAATATTCTTTATCAAGCGTTTCTTATAAAGAAACTTATGCGATAGGCGATACTCTTTCTATTCAATCTGCAAAAATTACTTACTTAGGTAAAGAGTATGATGCAGACGCTATCGTGCATTTTCCTGATGGAACGAAAAAACAATTACAAGAAGTTACTTTCAGCAAGTCCGGCAATTATATAATTGAATATCGTTCTATTGTAGACGGCAAAGTTCTTTTTAAGACGGTTAATTTTTCGGTAGAGTCTAACGTCTTTTCTATTGACGGTAAAGGAAGCGTTAGTTACGGCTCTAACCCTTATTTTACCGATAATATAAAAGGTGTAAACGTTTCTATGTCGCGCGGTAGCGTGTTGACTTATAATAGGACGATAGATTTAAGCGATAATGGCGTAACTTCTGCGCCTGTTCTTAAAATTTATGCTACTCCAGAAGTTACTGGAGTTTCTGAAATTGATACCTTAAAGGTTACTTTAACCGACCTTTACGATAGCGAAAACTACGTTGAATTCCGTTACAAACATCAAGACGGTCATATTTACGTAGCGGGCAATGCAAAAGGGCAACCAACATCTGGCTTAGAAGGGCACAGTAAATTAACGCCCAACACAATTATTTATGATGGTAATATGTGTAGATTATGGCAAAAACACGTTGTTTATGGATACAGCGCAAAAACGAGTTTTACGGGTTTAAGACAAATTGTTTCGGGATTAACTTTACCGACTTTTGAAGATAATTTTTGCGAACTTTCAGTTGATTATTCTACCAAGAGATTTTACGCACAACAACCTTGGACGGGGATTAGTAAGCTCGTTATAGATTTAGACGAACCGCTTTTCTTTAACGATAATCTTTGGGAAGGCTTTACTACGGGGGAAGCAATTTTAAGCGTTTCTTCGGTAGGTAGCGGTTCAAACTTTAATTGTTTTATTACGGATATAGACGGGCACGACCTTACTTCTATTAAATACACGGAAAAGACTGCGCCTATCATTTCGGTTGATACTTTAACTTACGACCAAAACAATTTGCCTAACGCTATTGTTGGCAAGAATTACCCTGTGTTTGATAGAGAAGTCGTTTCCACTAACGCCGATATCGTTAGTGACCAAGCTTTCGTTTATTATAATTATGACAATTCGTCTCGTACGCCTGTAAATATTATAGACGGCTACTTTAAGCCCGATAAGGCTGGCAAATACACCATAATTTACAAAGCTGTTGATTCAAAAGGTGGAGAAACGCTTAAAACCTTAAACGTTACCGCTGTAACGAGAACGGCTTTAGAGTATCAATTTGTAGACGCTCCCCTAGACAAATTTAATGTTGGACAAAAGGTTAAGATTAAAGACGTTAGTTTTAACAACGCTTTAGAAGGCTATTCATTAACGACTACTGCAACCTTAAAGGGCGGAAATGCGATTTATGAAATAAAGGACGGCTCGTTTATCCCCTTATATTCGGGCAAATACGATATAAATTATACTTATCAAGATATTGCTGAAAAAATTGAATTTTCTTATGAAATTGTGGTGGATACTTCTGACGTTCCCGTTTTTGAAAGCGTCCCTGCTTTTCCAAGATATTTTATTAAAAATTGTACTTATGACTTATATAAAATAAACGCTTACGACTTTACAAATGGGACTAAACTCGTTCCCGCAACTATTTACGTTAGTCAGGACGGCGGACAAGACACTTTACTTTCAAGCAACTCTTATAAAGTTACCGCTAATCAAACGGTTGAAATAACTTACAAAGCTACCACTAACGATAATACCGCTGAAATTAAATCTGATGTTATTCCCGTAATAGACGTTGGTTACGGTTTGACGGGTAAAGATGCGGCTCTCGATACTGCTAAATATTTGCAGAGTGCAGAGTTCACGCTTTTACAAAAAGCTAAGAATAATATTTCTTACACGGTAAATGAAAATTCCGCAAAAGACGGGGTTGCGACCCTTTCGGCTATTAACGACGTTTATACCGAATTGTTTAACCTTGAGTTTACTACCGACGCAACAGCAAATGCGTTTGGGCAACTTCAAGTGCTTTTAACCGACTGCTTGGATGGCGAAAAGGTTGTTACCATTAATTATACGCCAAATCAAAGCGGTTGCTTAATTACTGTGTCTAACGGCAAAAATTATTATTCGGCGCAAACGGAAAGTAAGTTTGACGGCACAAGTAAATTTCTTATTGAATCAAATGGCGACAATCTCATTTTTTCAAACGCTACCTTAATCATTCCGCTTGGAAAATTGTTTGAAGGGTTTAGCGATA
>JAGCIP010000174.1 GCA_017648525.1 Clostridia bacterium | reverse complement strand
TAAGTTGCAAGTTGCGTCCCTTTTCCCGTTTCGTAGGAGTCCACCGCCTTAACTAACCCTATACTTCCAACCGAAATTAAATCGTCAGTTTCGGCAGACCCTGAATACTTTTTAACTACGTGCGCAACTAATCTCATGTTATGATTGATTAGTTTATCACGTGCTTTTTTATCGCCCAAACGCATTTTCTCAACGTACTCTTTTTCTTCTTCGGTAGATAGCGGTTTTGGAAAAGAGCCTTGCCCAAGCACGCTCCCCGTAAAAAAGGTAATTTTTCCTAAAATAAAGGCTAAAAATTCAAAAAACATATTAAACTCCTATTAATCCTATAAACTTTTTTATTTAGGCTACGTCACAGAGCCTTTTGTTTTAACTTATGAAAGTTTTTTCTAAAATAAACTACTTAGCAAGTCCAAAAAAATTTTTGTGCATATACTCTTGATTAGGCAAAAATCGGGTTATATAATAGTGGTAGCGTTTGGAAAAATATAAACGGGAGGTGGATTAATATAGAAACTTTTCATTATTTAAGATTTTGGTCGTTTTACGACAGACTTAAGACGATTAGCCCAACTAGAAGTACAAAATAGTCCGCCTTTCAAAGAAGGTAAAATATGGATTTAATATACTTAAAAGAATTTTTATCAAATTACAGTTTTTCGACCTTAATAATTGCAAGCGTAATTGCCGTTGTAACTTTAATTCTTGATAAATTTCTATCAAAAAAACTTTCGGCTACCCTAAAAACTTATATACCTTTCATTCTTTCAATACTCGTAAACGTAGTCTACGATATGTATTTCGTAATAAACTCGTTTGCCTTAAGGGTTGAAAGTGTTTATGCGGGGGTGCTTTGCGGTTCGTTATCTGCAATCATAGTGTCGGTTATTAACAAGATAAAAAAGGGTGAACCTATCCCCTTATCGGCAACTACTTTGCTTATAGAAAGAATTTTGCGTGGCTACTTAACCAAGGAAAGCGCAACTACAACTGCGCTTATTTTAGAAAAATTGTTCGATAGAGCGGAAACTCAAAATGGCGACAAAATAACCGCCAACGACGTTTCTAACGCTATAAAAGAACAAGTGAGCGACCAAATTAGCGAAAATGATTTGTATCATATTTCAACGCTAATCTTTCACTCTGTTAACGAATTTAAAAAATCACAAAGTTAAACGCACAAATTAAAAATGCCCGCCAGTGTTTTATATAAGCACGGCGGGTTATTTTTGCATAAAAATCTCTCTAAAATAAATACTAACCTTATGAAATTAGAGCAAAATTTAGATGCAAATATAGAAAAAATAAAAAACGCCTTAAATTCAGAAGACGTTACTTTTTTAGATTTACAATTAGCAAATAGAAAAGGCGTATTGATTTTTATTAACGATATAGTTGATAAAAATGCGGTTGGCGAACTAATATTACGCCCTATCAGTAACATTAAAAACGATTTAACCGAGCAAGAACTTTTCGATTTGTTTTTAAGTCCGGAAAAATCACAAATCAATTCAATAAAAGAAATATTAAACGACGTCCTTTTAGGCAATACCGTTTTAATTATTGAAAATAGCAATACAGCGTTATCTTTCGCATTAAAATTTTTTGAAAAAAGGGCTATAACAGAGCCACCCACTTCAACGGTCATTAAAGGGCCGAGAGAAGGTTTTGTTGAAAGTTTGCCTGTAAATATTAGTTTGATGCGTAGGCGGTTAAAAACGCCCGATTTACGCATTGAAAACACCACGGTAGGTAAATATTCTAGAACGCCTATCGCCCTTTGCTATATTAAGGGAATTGTTGATGAAAAGTTAGTAAAAACCTTAAAAAACAAACTTTCACAAATTGATATAGACGCAATTTTAGATAGTTCGTATCTTTCTAAATGTTTAGGCGAGCGGACGGTTTCTTTATTTAAGCAAATAGGTAACACCGAAAAACCCGATATTCTTGCCGGCAAAATTCTAGAAGGTAGAGTTGCCATATTTGTAGACGGCTCGCCCATCGCTTTGACCGTGCCCTATTTATTGATAGAAGATTTTCAAAGCGCAAGCGATTATTACAATTCTGCTTATAGCGCTACTTTTGCGAGGCAAATTCGTTTACTTTCGGTTTTTATTGCTCTTTTTCTGCCCACACTTTTCGTGTCGGCAGAACTTTTCCACTTGCAACTAATACCTTTAAGTTTTTTATTAACAATAGTAAACAGTATTAAAGGCATACCGCTTTCGCCAAGTTACGAAATGTTTTTTACCTTAATGATTTTTGAAATATTAAACGAGGCTAGCGTGCGTATGCCCAAATACGTGGGCATGGTAGTATCTATCGTTGGCGGTTTGGTTTTGGGTGAAACGGCGGTTACTGCGGGCATTATTTCCGCACCTACTTTAATGATAATAGCCTTATCTGGAATTTGTTTATACACCGTGCCTGAATTAGAGCAAACCTTTTCTATCTTGCGTATGATTTTTTTAGTAGTTGCAGGCACTTGCGGAATATACGGGCTAATTATTTCAGTATCTTTCATCTTTATCTATCTAATATCGTTTGAAAGTTATGGTTCGCCTATCTTTGCACCCTTTTCCCCACTCGTTAAGGAAGATTTAAAGGATACTTTTTACAAAGGTTTTTTGCACGAACATCAATTTAGACCAAACTCAATAAAGAACAAAAACAAACGCCGATTAAAAATTTCTAAAATAAAAAAATAAAAGGAGAAACTATGCAATATCAATTAAAAACTAGACAAATTTGTCTTTTTTTAATAGCCTTAACGCCTATTTCTAAATTGTTCATAATGCCAAGCGTTTTAGCAAGCAACGCCGAGCAAGATTTATGGATAAGCGCACTTATAAATTTAGCGCTTGACTTTTTAACTGTGTTTTTTGTGCTTTTTGCTTGTAAAAGAGCAAATACTACCCTCTTAAATTTGTTAGAAAACTCGCTTGGAAAAACGGCAACTAAAATAATAGTTTCTCTTTGTTTTGTTTATTTTACCATAAAGGCAATTTTACCTATAAGCGAACAAAAAGACTATTTAGAAATGACTTTATATACCTTAAAGCCGACTGTTTTTTACTTCTTACCATTTTTTATTTCTGCATTTTATCTTTGTACTAAACGCCTTAAGGTGCTTGGAAGATGTGCGGACGTTTTGTGGCTTTTTACCTTGATAGGTTTTGCCGTCCTTTTATCACTCTCAATATCGGGTGCGGATTTTTCGGCTATTTTGCCAGTCGGCGCAAGCGGATATAAGGCAATATTTAACGGAAGTTATGCGTCTAAAATTTGGTTTGGCGACGGAATTTATTTGGCTATTTTTATAGGGCAATTTAATTATGAAAAACATAGCGGAAAAAAGATTTTGCTTTCTTATTTAATAAGTGCGCTAATCACTTTGCTTTTTATTTTTATTTTTTACGGAACTTTCACTTCAATAGCGCATAGACAACGGTTTGCTTTCACCGAAATATCTAAATATACGACGGTTATAAATAATTTAGGGCGTTTTGACTATATAGGCATTATTATGATACTATTCGTAAACGTTTTTGCTATAAGTTTGCCCGTGTATTTTTCCGCAAAGGCGTTAAATTACTTGTTTTGCATTAAAAAAGAGTGGATTTCATCTCTTATTGCCGTGGCAATGCAAGTATTTATTTTAATAGTTTTTAGCGAATATTACGCAAGCATTGAAAAACTTTTGATGAATTACGCACCGCCTTTTTTATTTTTAGTTGGCAATCTACTCCCTGCACTTACCCCCTTGCTAACCTTAAAGGAGAATAAATATGCACATACACAAAGTTAAAATAGTAATGATTGCAATACTTGCCTTATTTGTGTTCTTTTTCTCAAACGATTTTGGGTTAATTGACGTTGAAAAAACTTCAATTATAACAGCAATAGCAATCGATTATGAAGACAGCGAATACGTGGTTACGGCACAAATTGCCGTCCCCGAAGCCACCGACACCAACACCGAAAACCAAAAGGCACAACTCTCAGGAAAAGGCGTAACCGTTGGCGAAGCAATAAAAGATTTGGGCGACGTTTCCGGCTGGTTTCCTAAACTTTCTTTTTGTAATCTTATAATTTTGGGTAAAAGCTTAACTGATGATAACGTTATAAAAGCGGTGGATTACTTTACGAAAACTTTAAGAGTTCAAGACTCCGCCCTAATTGCACTTGCAGAAGATAAGGCAAAAGACCTTTTATCATTAGCAACCCCACTTGACAATATTTCAGCCTTTGCCCTGCAAAAAATTATTCTTAAAAACACGGGGTTTGATAAAGACGTGGCATCTTCTGACGTTAAGACCTTTTGTGCAGGCTACTACTCAATTTCCGCATCTTCCTATATGCCACTAATAAAAATAATTCCAGCGGGCGAAAGTCAAGGCGACAAAAATGCGGGCGGCGGCACACAAAATTCAGGCGGAATGAACAGCGGAACTAGTGCGGGCGACCAAAAGGGCGATAAAGATAATCTTTTCGACGCAAAAACCACAGCTCTTTTTTATAACGGAAAGAAAACTGGAGAATTAGACGATAATTTAACATTAACCTTAAATGCTATAACAACCCATATCAAAGGCACGGTTTTACCCGTTAAAGACGTAGCCGATAAAGATGGTAATTTATCAAACTATCTTTTAAGCGTCGTAAATAACAAGCACTCTATTTCAGTTGTGGTAGATGAAAATCAAGTTGTAGCAAAGATAAAATTAGACCTATATTGCAAGGTAAGCGACCACACTTCTGGGAATTCTAATTATTCACTTTCGCAAAACACACCTATCCCAAAAGCCGTGCTTGAAAAGTTGAAAAATCAACTTAAAGAAAATATAGAAGAATTGATTGAAACAATCAAGCAAACAGAGTGCGACTTTCTTAAACTAAAGGAAAAACTTTATAGATACAACTATAAGTTTTACGATAAATATAAAGACGATATTTTTAATGTAATAAAAAAGGAAATTAGCGTTACGGTTACTGGACAAAAATAAACAAATAAAAAACAAAAAATTAAAAAATAAACGGCGCAACAAATAATTTTGCTACGCCGTTTTGTTTTTAATAAAATTATCTAAAAAGTTCGTTTACTATATCGATTGCAATTGCACCAACAATATATTCATCTACGCACGAAAAGGCTGATAGAATATTTTTTCTATCAAATTTAACACCGTTAAGTTTTTCCGCAAATTCGTTTATATCTTTTCGTGAGAAAAAATCGCCGTGAATATTAGCGTTTTCAATATTTCCATTAACCGTATCAAAAGTAAAATTTAATATTCCAAAATTAAATTTAAAAGAAAACTCGTTTTTCCCTTTGGGTGAACGCCCTATATTCCACTCGTAAGTCGAATATTTCTCTTTAACGAGTTTGTTGATAGCGGTTAAATCTTTTTCGTTTAACTGATGTTCAACGGCATTATTAAGGAAAACTTTTTTAAGTCCGTCCTTAAATTCGGTTATAGTCATATCTGTTTTAAGGTGTTCTTTAATATTCGTAACCCTTGCTCTAACCGACTTTATGCCCTTGCTTTCCATTTTAAGTTTAGACGGATTAAGGGTGTCGCCAAGCCTTGACATATCTGCGGAAAAAAGCAAAGTGCCGTGGTGCATAATTCTATTTGCAAAAACTGTTTGAGCGTTTCCTGAAATCTTTTGTCCGTTTACGGTAATATCGTTTCTGCCCGAAAATTCGGCTTTCACACCAAGTGAATTTAAGTATTCTATAACAGGTGCGGTAAAGGTTTTATAAGCGTTTTCCGCCTGTTCGTAAGGTGCAATCACGGTATAACATAAATTGCCGTAATCGTGAAATACTGCGCCACCGCCCGTCAATCTTCTAACAACTTTTATGCCGTTTTTTTCGGTGTAATTTAGATTGACTTCTTGAAAAGCGTTTTGATTAACGCCAACGATAACCGACGGCTCGTTTATCCATAAATAGAAATAAAAGCCGTCCGTTTGCTTTAATAAATATTCTTCGCTTGCTAAATTAAAATAAGCGTCGTTAAATTCGTGAGTAATAAACTGAAATTTTTTCATAATCTTAAAATTAAGGGGCTGAATTTCAGCCCCTTTGATTTTTTGTTGAGAAAGTGTATTAAATTATACGCCTTTCTTTGCCTTACGCATAACTTCCGCATTAGAAGTGTTGATGGTTGAAACGTGACCTTTAAGCGGTAAAATCTTATCGTTAATGTAGTCGATAATCCAAGTATCTTGCGGGAAGAAGTCTGCGTCAAATTCAAACGGAGGAGTAATCCAGTTTTGTGCGCCACAAACAACTGCGGGTGCATCCAAGTAATCGAAACAAAGTTCGGTAATATTTCTTGCGAAATCGTTAAGGATAGAGCCTCTAGCGCAAGCGTCTGATGCAAGTATAATTCTACCGGTCTTCTTAACAGATTCAACAACTTTTTCGTAGTTGAACGGAACGATTGACCTTGCGTCGATAACTTCTGCTTCTACGCCGTATTTTTCAGAAAGGATTTTAGCAGCGTCCATTGCTCTATACAAGGTTGCGCCGATAGTAAGAATAGTGATATCGCTACCAACTCTCTTGATATCGGGTTCGCCAAGCGGTATTTCATAATATCCTTCGGGAACGCCTTCTTTTCTAAATTCTTCGCCCTTGTCGTAAATTCTTTGGCTTTCAAAGAATACTACGGGGTCTGTGCCGTTAAGAGCAGAGTTCATAAGACCTTTAGCGTCGTAAGGAGTTGCAGGGAAACATACTTTAAGTCCGGGAACGTGTGCAGGAAGAGCAACCCAGTCTTGTGAGTGTTGTGCGCCGTATTTAGCGCCAACAGAAACACGGAGAACTACGGGCATCTTCAAGATACCAGAACTCATTGCTTGCCATTTAGCAAGTTGGTTGAATATTTCGTCGCCTGCTCTACCCATAAAGTCAGCGTACATAAGTTCAACGATTGCTCTACCACCGCAGAGACCGTAACCTACTGCAGAAGAAACGATAGCTGCTTCTGAAATAGGAGAGTTGAACAATCTGTGGTAAGGTAATGCTTCGGTAAGTCCTTTATAAACAGCGAATGCACCACCCCAGTCACGAACGTCTTCACCGTAAGCGGTAAGAGTTGGGTCTTTATAATATCTATCAATGATAGCTTCAAACAAGCCGTCACGGATATTATATCTCTTCATGTTAGAAACTTGTTGTCCCTTTTCGTCAAACGCATAACGAAGTTTGCCTGCTATTTGTTTTACTCTGGGGTTTTCTTCCATAGGAATCTTAACGTCTCTGCCAACTTCAACAGGTCTATCACCCATGCTTTCAACCGCACCGTTAGAGAACATGAGGTCTTCAACGTAATAGGGGTCTTTCTTGAAGTCAAGATACGGAGATTCAACGGGGTCAGCAGCAAGTTTGCAAAGTTTAAGCATTCTTTCTTTAATGCTATCAAGTATTTCGTCAAACTTACCGTCGCTTTCAATTTTAGCATCAACAAGCGATTTTCTGTAAGTAACGATTGGGTCGTATTGCTTCCAATTTTCTACTTCTTCTATAGTTCTGTAACTCATGCTGTCTGACGGAGAGTGTCCACCGTAACGATAGGTTACAACGTCTAACAAGCAAGGACCTTCGCCACTTGTTAAAATCTTCTTCTTTCTCTTCATTGCATCTATTACTGCAAGCGGGTTGAAACCGTCTACACGTTCAGCATGTAATTGCGTGGGAGATACACCAGCGCCAAGACGAGCAAGGAAGTCGTAAGCCATGGTTTCACCACGAGTTTGTCCACCCATACCGTAACCGTTGTTGAAGAAGTTGAATAAAATAGGTAATCCACCCTTCTTTTCCCAAAGTTGACGAAGTTGGTCCATAGACGCAAAGTTCATAGATTCATATACAACGCCACAACCAACAGCGCCGTCACCTACGTTAGAGATAACGATACCGGGTTTGTCGTTTACTTTTTTGTAAAGAGCAGCACCGAGTGCTACGGGAGCAGCACCACCAACTAATGCGTTGTTGGGGTAAATACCGAACGGTAAGAAGAATACGTGCATTGAACCGCCCATACCTCTGTGGAAACCAGTTCTACGCGCGAAAATTTCACTCATAAATCCGTAAAGTAAGAAGTCAACTGCTAAATCTTTAACGTTGCCAGTCTTGTTGAGTTTTTCAACGGGAGCAAGCGTTTCACCGCCCATAAAATCTTTCATTATTTGATAGAGTTTATCGTCGGGAAGTTGATTGATTGATGCTAAACCACGAGCAAGCACTTCGCTGTGTGAACGGTGTGAGCCAAAGGTCATATCGTCCATATCAAGAATATATGCTTGTCCTACTGCAGCCGCTTCTTGACCGATAGAAAGGTGTGCAGGACCGGGATAAGAATGCTTAAAGCCTTGATATTCGCCCTTGATTTTGATTTCGTTAATCATGCTTTCAAATTCACGAAGCATAGCAATATCGTTAAAGATACGAACGAAATCTGCTTTCTTGAAGTTTTTCTTTTCGTCTTCAATAGTTTTGTTGTAAACGTTTACGGGGATATCCGTAAATTGAATTTTGCCTGATGCCCTAATAAAATTAGGATCAATAACTAAATTTTTTGGCATTTTTCTTATATCTCCTTATATTTTTAACTAAATTATATACTGAAAATCGCTTCTCTAACGATTTCACAAACAGTCGGGTGCGGGAACACTAATTTCTTAATGTTTTCGATATCTACTTCTAAATCAATCATAGCAGATACGGCAACGATATATTCGCCCGAGTAACTACCGATAACGTGTGCGCCGATAAGAGTGTTAGTCTTGTTGTTAATAACGAGTTTGCAAATACCGTTAAGGTCGGTATTTTCTGCAATATATCTACCCGAATAAGTAAGCGGAATAGAAACGCACTTAACGTCAAGCCCTTTTGCCTTAGCGCTTTCTTCGGTTTCACCAACTGAACCAACTTCTGGGTTAGTGTAGATAACCGAAGGAATTACGTTATAACGCATTAAGTCTTTCTTGCCTAAAATATTGTTAACGGCTACTTCTGCTTCTCTATAAGCGGTGTGAGCAAGCATTACTTTGCCGTTTACGTCGCCCACAGCGTATACGTTAGCAACGTTAGTTCTCATAGTGTCGTCGGTAACGATAGCACCACGTTCTAAATTAACACCGATATTTTCTAAACCGATACCTTGAGTAACTGCACGTCTACCGATTGAGCAAAGAACTTTGTCAGCAAGAACTTTTTCAACCTTGCCGTCTTTTTCGTAAACAACGCCGTCCTTTTCAACTGCGGTAACCTTTGCGCCGAGTTTGAATTCAACGCCTTTCTTTTCAAGAGATTTTTGTAAAATCTTTGAGATTTCCTTTTCAGTAGGTCCTGCAATTTTATCAAGCATTTCAACAACGGTAACTTTTGAACCAACCGACGAAAAATAACTTGCCATTTCAAGACCGATTACGCCACCACCGATAACTACGAATTTTTCGGGGATTTCAGTAAGTTCTAATACTTCCCTATTCGTAAGTACTAAACCGGTTTCGAGATTTTCACGAAGACCTGGAATAGGCGGAACAACAGGCATAGAACCAGTAGCAATAATCAAGCGTTTTGCAAGGAACTTTTCTTCGCCCGACTTAACGATAATACCTTCGTCGGTTTTTCCTTCAATGAACGCTTCTGCCTTTTTCATAGTAACGTGATTTCTCTTTAATTGACCTTCAACGCCACTAACAAGCATTTTAACAACGCCGTTCTTTCTTTCAACAACGAATTTTTGGTCAACAGACGCTTTGCCTTCCACCTTAACGCCGTAACTAGATGCATGGTTAGCATAATCGAATACTTTTGCTGAATTTAAGAAAGTTTTGCTAGGAACACAACCTTCGTTCAAGCAAACGCCACCGAACGCTCTCTTTTCAAAAACCATGGTTTTTAAGCCAGCGTGTCCTGCACGTTCTGCTGCGAGATATCCACCAGGACCACCACCGATAACGATTAAATCTAAAATTTCCATAATCTATCTCCTTTTATAATTAAATGGAATTAGCCATAAGATTTACGCTGAAATTTTCAAGGAAATCTTTTAATTCTTTCAAGAACTTAGATGCGGGAGCACCGTCGAGCGCTCTGTGGTCGTAAGTAAGTGAAAGAGCCATAGCGGTATAAGGAACGATTTCGCCGTCCTTACCGATTTTAACTCTGGTTTCCAAGGTATTAACACCCAAAATACCCGTTTGCGGTGGGTTAACTACGGGAGTGAAACTTTCAATACCCATATTTCCAAGGTTGCTAATCGTGAAACTACCACCCGTTAAGAATTCGGGAGAAAGTTTTCCGTCGATAGCGTCTTGAGATAACTTCTTGGACTTAACTGCGATTTCCGAAAGTGACATAGTATCAGCACCGAAAAGCGTGGGAACTAAAAGTCCACGTGGAGTGTCGGTTGCAATACCCATATTAACGTGTTCAAAATAACGCATAGTATCGCCGTTGATAAGGTTTGCGTTCAAATCCTTGTGATTTTTAAGAACTCTTGATACTGCGTATACTATAATATGGTTTATAGTGATGGGCGGAAGTTTCAGAATTTCCGCATTATCTTTAAGATATTTTCTAAACGCCATAATATTCGTACAGTCGAAAGAAATGGTGTGAGTAAGTTGTGCCATAGTAGACAAACTTGCAACCATGTTTTTAGCAATAACTTTTCTAAGGTTAGACATTTTTTCGTCCTTATAAGCCTTAAAGTCATCACTTGCGACTGCGGGTGCGCTTTGAGCGGGCGCAACAGCGGGTGCAGGTTTAACTTCGTTGGCGGCGGGAGCAACAGCCTTGGGATTAAGGCTTGCTTCACGAACGTCACGTTCTATAATTCTACCGTTAGGACCTGTTGCCGTTGCACTTGCAAGGTCAACGCCAAGTTTAACTGCAAGATTTTTTGCTCTGGGAGATGCGAAGATTTTTCCGTCTGCGTTTGCGCTTACTACTGGTGCGCTAGCGGTTGCTGGTGAGCTTTGAGCAGGAGCGGTTTTAACTTCGTTGGCAGCGGGAGCAACAACTGCCCCACCGGGAGCGAGCGGAGACGGGTCGTCACCGTGTGCGCCAACGGCACAAACGTTAGAAAGAACGGGAACTTCGTCGCCTTCTTCACAGAAGAGTGCTAAAACTTCGCCTTCAATTTCTGCTTGGAAATCAAAAGAAGATTTATCAGTTTCATAAGAGAACATAACGTCGCCAACCTTAACGGTATCGCCAACTTTAACGTTCCATTTGGTTAAAATACAACTTTCAACCGTAATACCAGCCTTTGGCATAGTAACGGGTTTAGCGTTGGTAGAAACTGCAACGGGTGCGGGCGCAACAGGTGCGCTTGCGGGTGCAGGTGCAGGTTTAACTTCGTTGGCTGCGGGTGCAGATGCGCCGTTAGGTGCTAATGCAGAAAAATCTTCACCTTTATTACCAACCACTGCAATATTCGTAAGAACGGGAACTTCGTCGCCTTCTTCACAGAAAAGCGCCAAAACTTCACCGGCAACTTCAGCCGTTAAATCAAAGGCAGACTTATCGGTTTCGTAAGAACAAACCACGTCGCCAACGTTAACCTTGTCGCCAACCTTAACGTTCCATTTTGTAAGAATACAACTTTCAACCGTAATACCCGCTTTGGGCATCATAATCGGATTTGCCATAAAATTACTCCTTTATATTAAATAGTATTTTTTATATTTTTTTAGCGTTTGCAAGAACGTATTTTTCCGCTTCGTCAGACCAAATACCGTTGTGACGGTCGCAAATTTCAGCAAGGTCAGCAAAGAACTTATCGGTTTTGCCAAGTTCTGCAAAGTCTGCAATAGCGGTCATAGGCATTGAGATATGCGTATAAGCCAACTTTTTAGCACCCTTAATGTTAGGAAGATTTAAAGTGGTGTCGATAACGCTATCCAAACCGCCAACGTGAGAAATCATAATAGACGGATTGATTCTGCCTTCGCCTGCAAGTTTCAACGCTTCACGCAAGTCGTTGGTGTTACCACCGCTAGTGCCTGTAATTCTGTGGAAAGCATAGTGAACGTCATAGAAATTGAATTTTGCAGAGAAATCGGTTTTAGTAGGACCTGCAAAGAAATTCAAGCAACCGTTTTCGCCAAGTAAAGCGTCGCCTTGTTCAACGAGCGCTGAAACGGGAGCGTAAACGAATACGTCGTCGTATCCCTTTCCACCGTTGAGTTCTTTCATATAAGCAACGGGGTCTTCGATTGCAGAAGTGTTAACGTAAACGAGTTTAACGCCGTTTTTAGCCGCTTCTTCAACAGAAAGAAGTGTAGCCGCTCTATCAAGTCTTGCTTGATCTATATCGGTAACAACCATTAAAGATGGTTTTCTATCACCGTGAATACCGTAATCAACAGCGCCTAATCCCATAGGACCAACGCCTGCTAAAATAGCAACTGCGCCACCTTCTTTAATTCCCATATCGTGTGAGTGGGTTTCGTAAACGCTGTGATAGTTTTCGTGATAACCCGCAATAATACAAGACATAGGTTCAGCGAGAGATGCTTTAAAGTAACTTTCGCCTTCATAAGGAATTAAGCAATCGCTTTCCATAACTTCGTTAGGAATAATAACGTAAGTAGCGTCGCCACCGATATTAACGTAAGAATATCCGGGAGCGATATAGGGATTTTCTTTTAAGTTCATAGCGGGTTGAATACCAAACTTCATACCCGGTTTGAACAAGTGTTGCCATTTTGCACCAACTTCTAAAATGTCACCGCAAAATTCGTGACCGATAATAATCGGATTTTTGTCTATATCGTTGGGAACTCTCTTATGGTTAGCCCCTTGAATAGCCGCCTTGTAACTAGACATACAAATACTGTCTGAAACAACACGTGCTAAAATTTCATCTTCTTTAATTTGTGGTAATTCAAACTCTTCAAGTCTTAAATCACTTTGACCGTAAAGCCTTACTGCTTTAGTTTTCATTGAACAAAGTCCTCCAATATTTTAATCGTTAACATTATAACATAAAAAAAAGGTTTTGCACCCCCTTGAAATAAGGTTGCAAAAAGAATTTATTTATGATAAAATATAAACACAAATAAACAGTAATGAACAATTTTGTCAACAAAATTTGCTAAAACGGAGGTAAAATATGCTTTCTTTAGAGCGTCAAGAAGAAATTTTAGAAATATTGAACAAAAATAAATCCGCAACGGTAGAAGAACTTGCAAGCGAACTTTACGTTAGCGGGGCGACTATTCGTAGAGATTTAAGGGCTATGGAAAAGCAGGGGTTAATCAAGCGTTCGCACGGTGGCGCTATGCCTTTTAAATCTAGTGCGGAAGAATCGGCTTTTGCAATTCGTGAACAAGAAAACACTTCGGCAAAGCGCACTATTGCAAACCTTGCGGTTAAACTTATAAAGAACGGCGACTCGGTTTTTATGGACAGTAGTAGTACGGTTGGGGTTATTATTCCCCTGCTCAATAATTTTAATTATTTATCGGTTACTACGACGGGGCTTAGAAATGCTCTACTACTTTCGCAAACAAACACCGTTAAAATTTACATTGCGGGCGGTAGAGTTCAAAACCACAGCAACTCTATTATAGGAACGGACACTATGGACTATATTTCTCGCATACACGCAGATATAGCCGTAATGAGTTGCTCAGGCGTAGACGCTAACAACGGTTTTACCGACGCAAGCATAGAGCAAGCAAAATTAAAACAACAAATGCGCAAAAATTCACACAAACTTGCAATGCTTTGCGATAGCACTAAATTTAATAAAACTTTCCTTTGCACAGACTTTGATTTTGATAGCGTCGATTATTTTATAACCGATAAAATGCCACCAAAAGAATTTGTTGAGAGAATAAATCAAACAAAGTGTAAACTAATCACTCCCGAAAACACTAATTTTTAACGATAATTAAACTAAAAGTGCGACTTATTAAAAAATAGAAGTCGCGCTTTTTTATTTTTCTAAAATAATCGTAAAAGGCCCGTCGTTAGTTTGGGTAATTTTCATATCCGCGCCGAACACACCAAGTTTCACGGGAACGCCTTGCGCCCTTAACCCTTCTGCAACGTAAAGGTATAATTCGTTTGCTTTTTCGGGGCTTTCCGCTTCAAAAAAAGACGGGCGGTTACCGTGCGAAGTATCCGCAAACAAGGTAAATTGTGAAACTAATAAAATTTCTCCTTTCTCGTCGATAATAGACTTGTTTATTTTGCCGTTTTCATCTTCACAAATGCGAAGTGGCGGTATCTTTTTAATCATATAGTCGGCTTGCTCTTTGCCATCGCCTTTACCAACGCCTAAAAAGATTACGTAGCCCTTTCCTATTTGAGAAATTAACTCTCCGTCTACCTTTAAGGTTGCATCTAACACACGCTGTATAACTGCTTTCATAATTATCTCCTTTGCATGAGTATATGATAACACAACAAACTTTATTTGACAAGCGTATTTTTAATGTGGTATTATATATTAAGGTGATAATATGCTAATATCTGGTTTAGAAAAAATGTCTCTAGTCGATTACGACGGTTTTGTTTCAGCCACCATTTTCACGGGCGGTTGTAATTTCCGTTGCGGGTTTTGTCATAATTCCCCACTTGTTTTGGGTTATAAATCTTTACCTATTATTGATGAAAACCAAGTTTTAGATTATCTAAAAAAGCGCAAAGGGCTTTTAGACGGCGTGTGCATTTCAGGTGGCGAGCCCACTTTGCAAAAAGATTTGCCCGCATTTATTGAAAAGATTAAAGCACTTGGCTATTCGGTTAAACTAGATACAAACGGCACTTCCCCCGACCTAGTTAAAAGCCTTTGGGAAAACGGACTTGTGGATTACTTTGCAACCGATATAAAAAGCGATAAGAAAGGCTATTCAAATATAATCGGTATTGACGGTTACGATTTAAGCAAGGTTGAAAAAACAGTTGATTATTTTTTGAATAACGGCGTCAACTACGAACTTCGCACCACTTTAATAAAAGAATATCACGATAACCAAGTTATGAAAAATATCGGCGAGTGGATAAAGGGTGCAAACAAGTATTTCTTGCAAAAATATATCGATAACGAAAACTGTATTCGTTCAGGATATAGCGAAGTTAGTAAGGAACAAGCAGAAGAGTTTAAGGCTTTGCTCTCACCTTTAATCCCCAACACTTACTTACGAGGTTATTAAACCAAAAAAATACGGCGACTGCAAAATTGCAGTCGCCATTATTTTATCTTAATCGGTATACAATTTACTCTACTTCAAACGCATCTTTACCGAGTCCGCAAATCGGGCAAGCCCAACTTTCATCAATATCTTCGAACTTCGTTCCGGGAGCAACACCATTTTCGATATCACCCAAATCTTCGTCGTAAACGTATCCGCAAGGACAAACGTATTTCATAATTTATCTCCTTAATCTAAACTTTCAATATAAAAACTAGCGTTAGTAGCGGCAACCGCACCGTCGCCAACAGCAGTAGATACTTGTCTAACCGCTTTAGTACGGCAATCGCCCGCAACGAATAAGCCTTCTGTTTTAGTTTTGCAAGTTTCGTCTGCAATTATGTAGCCCATTGAATCTAAATCTACTAAATTTTCAAAAGCCTTATTGTCGGGAATTTGACCGATTGCAACGAACACGCCTGTAATTTCGTGGGTTAAAATATTGCCGTCTTTATCTTTATATTCGATTGCGGTTAGTTCATCTTCTCCGATAAAATCTATAACCGAAGTATTAGGTCTCCATTCGATATTTTCCTTTGCGTGCAAAGCCTTAACAAGACTTTTATCGCCAAAAAACTTATCAAATAAAGTATAAATATAAACCTTTTTGCAATAAGAAGAAAGCAATAAACTATATTGCAGGGCGGTGTTTGCGTCACCTATAACAACAACTTCCTTGTCTTTATAAAACGGGCCGTCGCAAATAGCGCAGTAATAAACACCTTTGCCAACCAAATCGTCTCTATTAGATTTAGTTCTTAAATGTTTGTGCTTTACCCCAGACGCAATAATAACACTCTTTGCAGAATATTCGTTATATTCGGTCTTTACCTTAAAGGTTTTGTCGGCAAGTTTTTCAACGCCTACTACCTTTTCTATTTCAAGTTCCGCTCCGTGATGCGTAATTTGTTCAAAAAGGTTATCAGCGAACTGTTCACCGCTAATTTCTTTTATAGACGGGTAATTTTCAAGTCTTGGCGAAGTTGCAATCTGCCCGCCTAAACTTTCACTTTCTAACACTAATACAGTTTTTCCGTTCCTGAGCGCATATAGCGCGGAGGTCATCCCTGCCGCGCCTGCGCCGATTACTATCAAATCGTACATTATTTATTCTCTATATATTTTCTAATTTCACTTGCGTTGTCGTATGCTACGAATCCGCTACCGTTTGGAACTAACAAGGTGGGCGCTTTCTTTACGCCGTATTTGATGGTAAGTTCCTTGTTTTCTTCTGCATTTACTACCGAGTATTTAACCCCTGCTTTGTCAAGCATCATTTTGCTCGTTTTGCAGTTGGGGCAACCGTTTCTAGTAAAGAGAACAGGTCCGTCGAGTTCGGGTTTAACTTCTTCTTTCTTTTCGCAAGCACAAGCATCTTCTGCTTTCTTGGTAAGTTTAGAATTTTCAATGTCGTAAACCTTTCTATCTTCAAATTCCTTTCTCTTACCGTCGTTCCAGTTTTGGATAGGACGATAATATCCGGTTATACGGCTGTAAACCTCGGTTTTCTTTCCACAAGTCGGGCATTCGTAAACTTCGCCTGCAATATAACCGTGGTCAGCACATACAGAATAGGTCGGCGACATGGTGTAGTAAGGAAGTTTATAGTTTTCAGCAATCTTTCTAACAAGATTTGCAGCAGCCTTCCAGTCGGGAAGTTTTTGTCCCAAGAAAGCGTGGAATACAGTACCTGAAGTGTAAAGAGTTTGCAATTCGTCTTGAATGTCGAGTGCCGAGAAAATATCTTCTGTATAGTTTACAGGCAAGTGTGAACTGTTGGTGTAATAAGGCGTGCTTTCGTTATCAGACGCAGTAATAATGTCGGGATATCTCTTCTTATCGTGTTTTGCAAGACGGAAAGAAGTAGATTCCGCAGGCGTTGCTTCAAGGTTATACAAGTCGCCGTACATTTCTTGATAGTCTGAAAGTTTATTTCTCATGAAGTTAAGAACTTCTTTGGTGAAATTTTGTGCTTCTTCGTGAGTAAGGTCTTTCTTAATCCATTTAGCGTTTAAGCACGCTTCGTTCATACCAACTAAACCGATAGTCGAGAAGTGGTTGTTAAACGTTCCCAAATATCTCTTGGTGTAAGGATAAAGTCCTGCTTCTAAAAGTTTGGTAACGGTATCTCTCTTAACCTTAAGTGAACGAGCAGAAATATCAAGCATATTCTTTAATCTGTCGTAGAATTCTTCTACGGTATTAGAAAGGTATGCAATTCTAGGCATATTGATGGTTACAACACCGATTGAACCGGTGCTTTCACCACTACCAAAGAAACCACCCGATTTTTTACGGAGTTCTCTTAGGTCAAGTCTTAATCTACAGCACATAGAACGAACGTCGCTCGGTTCCATATCGCTGTTGATGTAGTTTGAGAAGTATGGCGTGCCGTATTTAGCGGTCATTTCAAACAACAACTTGTTATTTTCGGTTTCAGACCAGTCGAAATTGCTGGTGATTGAATAGGTAGGAATAGGATATTGGAACCCTCTACCATTTGCGTCGCCTTCAATCATAATTTCAATGAAAGCCTTGTTAATCATAGCCATTTCGTTTACGCAGTCTTTGTACTTAAAGTCCATTTCCTTTCCGCCAACGATAGCGTTCATTTCAGCCAAGTCGTTAGGAACTACCCAGTCAAGAGTAATGTTGGTAAACGGAGATTGAGTACCCCATCTGCTAGGCGTATTTACACCGTAGATAAACGATTGAATACATTGTTTAACTTCTTTGTAAGTAAGGTTATCAACCTTAACGAACGGAGCAAGATAAGTGTCGAAAGACGAGAACGCTTGCGCACCTGCCCACTCGTTTTGCATAATGCCAAGGAAGTTTACCATTTGGTTACAAAGGGTTGACAAATGGCCTGCGGGTGAAGAAGTAATTTTGCCGGCAACACCGCCCAAACCTTCTTTAATAAGTTGACGAAGTGACCAACCTGCGCAGTATCCGGTAAGCATTGAAAGGTCGTGAATATGAATATCCGCATTTCTGTGTGCGTTTCCAATTTCTTCGTCGTAAACTTCGCTTAACCAATAGTTAGCAGTAACAGCACCGCTGTTAGAAAGAATTAAACCACCAACCGAATAGGTAACGGTAGAGTTTTCTTTAACACGCCAGTCTGCAACTTTCAAATAGTCGTCAACAACTTTTTTGTAGTCAACGAGAGTAGATTTGATGTTACGAACTTTTTCCCTTTGTTTACGGTAAAGAATATAACTCTTTGCAACGTCAACGTAGCCTGCTTGAATAAGTACTACTTCAACGCTATCTTGAATATCTTCAACGTTGATAAGATTGTCTTTAATCTTTTTAGAAAAATCAGCCGATACGCGGAGCGTTAACATATTAAGAATATCTGCCGTGTAGTTAACGCCTTTTGCGTTAAACGCTTTAGATATAGCGATAGAGATTTTACTCATATCGTATTCAACTAACTTTCCGTCTCTTTTTTTAACTTGAAACATAACTTTTCCTCCGTATTATAGTTTTTTGTTGTATGCTTTCTTAATATACCACAATATATTGCGCTTTGTCAACGTTTTATGCCTATATTTTGTAAAATTTTTTTTACTCAACCACAATATCTTGTGTTTTAATAAAAAAACAAAAACCTTGGCGAAAAACCAAGGTTTTTGATAAAAACGATTAAAATCAGACTATTGTAAGAAGAATTCTCCAAATAATAGCACCCATAAAAGGTCTAGCCAACCGATAACGATACCACTAGGTATAGTAACTAAAACGCAAACGATTAGCCTTATCAAACCGCCTTTTTTAAGCCAAGTTGACCATCTAACCACTATTTCGGTAAACCAATTGACAACCGGAATTAAAAGTAATAAAATTTGCACTAATTTGCTTTGTTTGTTAAACCAAGTCATAATTTTATCCCTCCTTAAACACTTATTATAATTATTATAGCGCATAATTTTAATTTTGTGAATACCCATTTTAAATTTAATAATAATTTTTTATTTTTAATAAGTATTAACTTGCTTTTATTTTAAAAATATATTAGAATAGACGATAGACTGACGGAGAGGTGTCAGAGTGGTCTAATGTGCACGCTTGGAAAGCGTGTATACGGCAACGTATCGGAGGTTCGAATCCTCTCCTCTCCGCCAATTGTAACCTAATCCGAACTCAAATCGGGTTAGGTTATATTTCTTTATGTAAAGTCCTTTTGCAAGGGCTTTTTTCTTTTTCATAATAGCCGAGCCGACTTGTATCAAGACAAGCGTACACCAAAGTGCCTTTTTTAATTAGTTTTGTCTTTAATTAACATATCCTTTTGTTCTATTAAGCCATATAAAATTAATAAAAGGCACAAACAATCTTTTTTTGTATAATTTCTCTTGCTAAACCCGTGCATTAAAAAATGCCTATTAGGAATATAAAAGTTGTTATCACTAATCGTTTTAAAATC
>JAGCIP010000173.1 GCA_017648525.1 Clostridia bacterium | reverse complement strand
CAACTAGTATAATGATATAATATTATTATACGTAGACACAAGAAAATATGTTAAATATTTTAGGAGTTAATTATGTTTACTATAGGCGTTGATATTGGTGGAATGAGTGTTAAAATAGGGCTTGTAGACGATAACGGAAAAATTGTTGAGCAACTCCGTGTTAAGACTGTTCGTGATGCAAATAAGGGTATACTTGATATTATTGATTCAATTAAGTATTTGCTTAGCAATAATAAAATAGAAACTAATCAGTTGTGTGGAATTGGTATAGGTTGTCCCGGTGCAGTAAAGAGCGAAGAAGGAATAATAGATTATTTGCCAAACCTTGGTTGGGACACTATTGACGTTCGCACACCGATAGAAAAGGCTTTTGGCGTGCCTGTAATGGTTTCTAATGATGCAAACGTTGCAGCACTTGGTGAAGTAATTTACGGCTCTGCAAAGGGGTGTCAAACTTGTGTTATGTTTACAATCGGCACGGGTGTCGGTGGTGGTATGATTATAAACGGAAAATTGTTTGAAGGCGGATTTTCTCGCGGAGGCGAACTTGGTCATATGACTTTAATTATGGACGGGGAAGATTGTTCGTGCGGTAGAAAGGGGTGTGTAGAGTGTTATACTTCGGCAACTGCGCTTATCAAGCAGACTAAAGAAGAAATGAAGAAAAACCGTTATAGCATGATGTGGAAATTCGTTGATTATGATATAAAAAACGTTGATGGAAGAACAGCTTTCGAGTGTTCTAAACTTGGCGATAAATCTGCAATAAAGGTGCGTGATAAGTACATTGAATACTTAGGTGAAAGCATATTAAATATGTTTAATATATTCCGGCCTGAAGTATTTATAATCGGCGGTGGAATTAGCGCTCAAGGCGAATATTTAACTAACTTATTAAAAGGCTATTGCGAAAAATTCGATTATGGATATAAGCGTTCGCCGAGAACGGAAATTATTACCGCAAGTTTAGGTAACGACGCAGGTATAATAGGAGCGGCAGCACTACTTAAACAATAAAAAATTTAATATAAAAAGGCTAAAAGAAACACCCTGACTTGTGTCGGGGTGTTTTGCTATAAAACGTTATCGGCTTTGATTGAGTATACGTATTCGGTAGGGGACATATCAGTTTGCAACTTAAATTGTCGGCTAAAATAATATACAGAACTAAATCCAAGAATATCTGCAATTTCGCTCACTGTGTATTTTTGTTGGCTTAATAGTTTTTTTGCCTTGTCAATTTTAATGTTGATAAAATATTGTATTACAGAAATGCCCATTTTCTTTTTGAATTGAGATTTGATATAACTCTTGCTGAAACCAAGTTTAAAAGAGATGTCGTCAAGACTAACCGTTTCGGCATTATCTAATTTTTGCTCTAAAAAAGTTTTAACGCTATCAACTATTTGATTTGAGCTCAAATTAACGTCAACTTCTTGTGCAATTTTAGTTTGGGAAATCTCTTTTCTTATAAGAGAAATAAGCAGTAATTCAATAGAGTTTTTAATGATTTGATCACCGCCAAACGGTGCGGATGGGCGCTTAGTCATTTGGGTTAAATAAAGGTCGTTAAGTTTTTCTTGGTAGTTAATTTTACCCTCGTGAATTATCTTGTTTAAAAGACTTTTTTCGTACTCGTCAAGAGTAAAAATTTTATCGGATAAAAGTTTCAGATAAGAGTTTTTGCACTCAAAACTAATTATCGCAGAATTAGCAAAATCGTCGTTAGTAAAGATATTGTGTTTACGATTGGGGTGGTGGAAAACCGCTTCGCCTTGTTTTAAGTCGAAAACCTTATCGTCTTCAATTATCTTTGCGTTTCCGCTATCAATGAATACCATTTCCCAAAAATCGTGCGATTCGCCAGGGAAACGAAAATTTTTGCCATACTTAAAATAATGTATGGTATAAATGCCGTTAACTTTTATTGTTTGCGTTAAATTATTCTTAATATATTCATTAGTATTTTTTTTCATATTTTTATAATAATACATTTTTTAAAATAAATCAAGCAAAAGTGTCCTTTTGTGTAAATACTTGTGGATATTTTATAAATCTATAATACTAATACTATTGTATAATATAAGAAAAAGGAGTTTTTATTATGAAATTTGTACCTGTATTAGATAAAGGATTTATGCCGTTAAGCGTTGTGCTTAAAGATTTCAAGGCGGAAGTTGCAAAATCTGAAAGTAAACCGCTTAAGATTTGCGTTGAGAGAAACGACGGATATAATTTTATTTATAAAATCGACGTTTTTACGGCTAGTGACAAGCAAGAACAAAACTATAAACTTTTAGAAAGAATTATCAAGTCTATTCTTTGGGTTGTTGGCGGTTATAAGATTTATCTTGACGACGAATATTTGTATAATAAAATTAAGCAAGACTACACGCTTACCGGAAAGCGTGCGTTTGACGTTGAGTTTATGCAAAGAGTTTATGAAAAACCTTTTGAAGTAATTTTGGCTATTGGTGAAGATTTTCCTGTAGAGAATTCTTCTTGCGTAAAAATTGGTGGACATTTAGATGGTTGCCGTATCGGTTTTGATGCCGGCGGTAGTGATAGAAAGGTTAGCGCAGTTGTAAACGGCGAAGTTGTTTATAGCGAAGAAGTGGTATGGTTCCCGAAAATTAATTCCGATTATCGTTATCATTATGACGGTATTATGGAAGCAATGAAAACCGCTGCGTCTAAAATGCCTAGAGTTGACGCTATCGGCGTTTCAAGTGCAGGTGTTTACGTTAACAACAAAATTATGGTTGCGTCTTTATTCTTAAAAGTTCCTCAAGACGATTTTGATAAGCACGTAAAAACCATGTACATAGATATTGCAAAGGAAATCGGTGCTCCGTTAGAAGTAGCAAACGACGGTGACGTTACGGCTCTTGCAGGTGCTATTGATTTAAAAGATAATTGCGTTCTTGGTATCGCTATGGGTACGAGTGAAGCCGTTGGTTATATCAACGATAAAGGTCTTCTTAACGGTTGGCTTTCAGAAGTTGCTTTCGTTCCAGTTGACTTTAACGATGATGCTATGGTTGACGAGTGGAGTGGCGACTACGGTTGTGGCGTTAAATACTTCTCTCAAGATAGCGTTATTAAACTTGCTGAAAGTGGCGGTTATAAGTTCCCAGAAGATAGTTCACCTGCTGAAAGACTTAAGATGATACAAAAACTTATGGCTGAAGGTAGCGATTTAGCGAAACAAATTTACGAAGATATCGGTGTGTATTTGGGCTATGCTATTCCGTATTATGCTGAATTCTATAAAATTAAGCACTTACTATTACTTGGTAGAGTTACTAGTGGTGAAGGCGGTAGTATTATCGTAAATAAGGCAATGGAAGTATTAAAGGCTGAATTCCCCGAATATGCGGATATAAACCTTACTATGCCTGACGAAAAGAATAAACGTGTTGGACAAAGTATTGCTGCAGCATCTTTACCGGAAATTGTAAAATAATCTAAAATTTGACATTTTATCTTAAGTGTGGTATAATTCACGATAGAGGGGATGAGTTATGGAATATTTAGATACTTTAATGTGGAAAGAAATTCTTGAAACTCCAAGAATTTTTGGCGAAATTCAACAAGAAAACGCAGAAGTTATGAAAAGGCTCGTTTACGCTATAAAGAGCGGAAAGGCTACTAATTTTGTTGCCGCTGCTCGTGGAACTAGTGACCATGCGTTGATATATTTTAAGTATCTACTAGAAGTAAATTCTCAATATACAGTTGGATTGTCCGCACCAAGCGTCGTTACGTTGTATAACGGCAAGGTAAATTATTCTAATAGCATTATCATTGGTTGTAGCCAAAGTGGTAAGGCTGCGGACGTTCTTGAAATTATCAAGAAAGGGAACGAGCAAGGCGCAATAACGATTGCGGTAACCAACGATAAAGATAGCCCTATTGCAAAATTGGCAAGGTTTCATCTTTATTGTTGCGCAGGAGAAGAAAAAAGCGTAGCGGCGACTAAAACGTTTAGTGCGCAACTATTTCTTGCTTTGTGGTTAGCATCTGAACTTTCCGATAATAAGGAAAACTTGCTTATTCTTAAAAATCTTAAACAAGAGATTGAGAATATTATTCCGCAAATAGACCAGTTAACCACAAAATACGCAGACGCCTTTAAGAATATGAAAAGTGGTTTTGTGCTTTCTCGTGGTGTAACTTATCCTATTGCGTTAGAAGCCTCTCTTAAACTTCAAGAAACTTGCTATATTCAAATGAAAGGCTATGCTGGTAGTGATTTTTATCACGGACCGATGGCAATGGTTAACGAAGAAACGCCCGTAATAATTTACTGCGCACAACACAAGTTAAATCCAGAAGTTCAAAGAATAGTTAGGGAAGACCAAATTCAATGCGTTGAAAAAATGTTGAGCCTTAAAGCACCTGTTCTTTTGGTTACGAACGACGTTTTATTAGTAAATAAGTTTACAAAATGTAATGATGCGCTTATTAATTTTGGCGTGTCGGAAGACGTATGTATGTTCGCATTTGCGATTTTTGCGCAAATGCTTGCATGCAAAATATCATGTGGTATAGGTAACGACCCAGATGCGCCCAGAGCGCTTAATAAGGTTACCATAACGAAATAATATGGTTTACGAATTAAAAAATTGTTTAAATGGTGAAAAGAAAGAAGAATTTAAGACGACGGTTGAAATTTTGGTTGTAGATGAAAAGTATTTAACTTTTAAGTTTGATTGTAAAAATTCGTGTTTTTATTCAGCAAACGATAAGTATAATACTGCAATTTATAACGGCGACGTTTGCGAAGCGTTTATTTGCACGGGTGAAAACATAAACGAGTATTATGAGATTGAAGTTGCGCCTAACAACTGCCAGTTCTTAATGAAAATGACTAATTATGGAACTGAATTTATAGACGGAAAGACAAAACACAATCTTAAATCAGAGCCCATTCCTGAAACTGAAAACTTTTTAGTGTCTAAAGTAGAAAAGTCAGGAAACGACTATAAGGTTGAATTTAGCGTTCCGCTAGATAAAATAGGTTACAAGAAAGAAATAGGTATACGCCTTAACGCTTATAGAATTGAGACCGAAGGTGGAGAAACTAATAAGCATTTATTAGCGTTAAATCCCACAATGGTGCACTCTTTCCACATGCCGAATAAATTTATTAAAATTGACCTTTAATAAAAAAGCATCTGCAGTTGCAGATGCTTTTTTTCTAAAAATTTTTTATCCTTTAATCCTATTAACAAGATAGGGAATTGCACTCTCAAAATCAACTCCATACCAATTATGTTCGGTGTTTTCTATTGTTTTTGAGATGGATTGAACGGTGTAGTCGACGGCTATTTCTAAAGCCTTATTTAACTTATTACCTAATGTTAACGCTCCGCAAAGAGTGCTTGCAAAAACGTCGCCCGTGCAGTGAAAACTAAAGGGGAGTTGCTCTCTATAATACGAGAAAAATTCTTTTGTGGCTGAGTCGTAACCGTAAACGCCTAGTTCGCCATGCTTGAAAGAAACACCCGTTAAAACCGCCTTTTTTGCCCCTAAATTAGTAAGTTTAATCAATAAATCTTCAATATATTCGTGGGTGTATCCGTTTGCGAGGTAGGGTATGCCTAACATAAAAGATGCTTCGGTAAGGTTTGGAACGATAATATCAGCATTTTCACATAATTTTGCCATACGTTTAGCAAAAGCGTTGTCAAAACCAGGGTAAAGTTTGCCGTTATCACCCATGACTGGGTCAACTATAATCAAATTATTTTCAGTCTTAAATTGCTTAAATAGGTTTGAAACAATGTCTATTTGTTCAAAAGAGCCTAAATAACCCGTGTAAATAGCGTCAAAACCTATTTTTTGTTCGTTCCAATGATTTGCTATTTGGGTCATATCGTCAGTAAGGTCACGGAAAGTAAAGCCTTTAAACGCCGTGTGTGTAGAAAGAACGGCTGTTGGCATTACGGCAGTTTCTATGCCCATAGCGGAAATAATCGGTAGTGCTACGGTTAACGAGCATTTGCCAACGCAAGAAATATCTTGTATTGTTAATATTCTCTTCATAAGTTTCTCCTAAACAAATTAGTCAAAGGCTTTATCAAACATATCTAATTTTGAAGTTTTTAATACCTTTGCGATAATTGTGGGTGCAGTTTTTGGGAAAAGCCTGCTCATCAAACTAATAATACGACCTTGAAAGCCAAAAACTATGCGCTTTTTGCGTTTAGCAATTCCTTTAACAATTTTTTTTGTTGCCTTGTCTAGTGGATACATAAATTTTGAAACTAACTTGCCGTCTTTTGCTTTTCCATTTTGCCTATTTAATATGTCGGTTTTAATAAAGCCGGGGTAAACACCGCCAACGTAAATTTGTTTGCGGTAATCTTGTTGCAGGGTTTCAGTAAAACCTTTAACAGCAAATTTAGTTGCACAGTACATACTTTCGCCAACCACGGCACATAATCCCGCAGCGCTTGATATATTGACGATTGCAGGGGTGGAAGATTGTTTAATTAGCGGAAATAAAATTTTTGTTGCGGTTACCACGGAGAGAAAGTTTGTTTTTATTATTTCGTCAATTTCTTCGTCAGAATATTTGTCAAACTTAGCAAAGGGCAACATAAACCCAGCGTTATTTAAGAGCAAGTCTACTTTTACGTTGTTTGTCGTTAAATATTCGCAAAAATTCAACCAGTTTTCTTTTACGGAAACGTCAAATAAATGAAAAGAAAAATTTTCCTTTTTATTGCCCAAAGTTTCTATTGCTGAAAGCATTTTTTCACGATTACGACCGATGCCTATAACCTTGCAGTTATAGTTAAAAATAAGGCTTTTCGCAATTGAAAAACCAAGCCCGCCACTAGCACCTGTGATTATAATTATTTTATTATTAAGCCAATTTTTTTTCATAATTATATATTAGCATATTGTTTTTTAATTAGCAAGAAAAAATTTATTGCAATAAAATCTTTTTTATAATTGCATACTTGAAATAGTAAGTCCATTGTGTTATAATAATAAATTGAAAGGAGTAACTCTTATGTTTTGTGAAGTTTTTTTTAATAAAATTGACCAGTTATATAGAGAATATGTTTCTATTTGGGAGGACGTTTGTAATATAGAAAGCCCAACAAATTATAAAAAAGGCGTAGATGAAGTTGGGAATTATTTTATAAAATTAGCCGAAAAATTTGGTTGGAAGGTTGAAGTATTAAAGCAAAATATTTCTGGTAATGCAATTTGTATTACTATGAATGAAAATTCGAAAGGACACCCTATTGCTCTTTCTGGACATATGGATACCGTGCAGCCGCTTGGATTGTTTGGTAGCCCTGCTGTTAAAATGGACGAAGAATATATTTACGGACCGGGTGTTTTAGATTGTAAGGGCGGTATCGTTTCAGGCTTTTTAGCAATGCATACGCTTAAAGAGTGTGGTTATATCGATAGACCTATTAAAATGCTATTGCAGTCTGATGAAGAAACTAGTAGTTGTGAAAGCAATAAAGCGACTATAAATTTTATTTGTGAAAAAGCTAAAGACTGTGTAGCTTTTTTTAACTTGGAGCCTAATGCAAAGGGTTGTGCGTGTATTGAAAGAAAAGGTATTTTGAAATATTGCTTTAATATTATCGGCGTGGAAGCTCACGCAGGTCTTTGTGCTGTTGAAGGTTCAAACGCTATATTAGAAGCGTCGAATAAAATTATTGAGATTGAAAAAATAAAAAATAATGAAGGCGTTACTTGTAACGTTGGGGTAATAAAAGGCGGAAGTGTAGTTAACACCGTTGCGGGAGAGTGTACTTTTGAAGTAGACGTTAGATTTGCAAACAAAAAGCAACAACTTTGGGCGGAAGAACAAATGGAAAAAATTGCTAACACTCAATTTGTTAAGGGGTGCAAGACTACGCTTAATAAATTAAGTTATAGGGTTGCAATGGAACTTTGTGATAAAAACAGAGTTTTATTAGATAAAATTAACGATATTTTAAGTAAAAATGGATTTGATGTTTTAGCGCCGATTAAAGGGGCTGGCGGTTCAGACGGGGCAGACGTTACTGCTTTTGGTATTCCTTGCATTGATTCTATAGGTGTAAACGGATTTGGGTTACATACTCCTAACGAAAAGGCACTTCTTACTTCTCTAAAAGATTCAGCGAAAAGGCTTTGTGCAATATTTTCTAGTTTTTAATGCTTTGGGTGATATATGGCTGATATAAAGATAGAATTAACAAAACTTAACGACGAACAAATTAAGCCCGTTTTAGATACTGATGGGGCTGTTTTGGTTATAGCGGGTGCTGGTAGTGGCAAAACCCGTGTTTTAACGTGTAGAATTGCTTATTTGGTAAAAGAAAAAGGCGTTTCGCCGAGAAACGTTATGGCGATAACTTTTACCAACAAAGCGGCGGGCGAAATGAAAGAACGTCTTGAAAAACTTGTTGGTGACGTAAGTGAAATGTGGGTTTCTACTATTCACAGTATGTGCGTTAGGATTTTAAGGCGTGATATTGATAAGTTAGGTTACGATAAGAATTTTACTATTTACGACGATACCGACAAAGAAAAGGTGTTAAAGCGCGTTATTGAAGAATTAGGCATAGATAACGATAACATGTTAAAAACTGCAAAAAGTGTTATTTCAAACGCTAAAAATGATTGCCTTAATGCGGATGAGTGGCGTGATACCGTGCAAGAAATACGCTTCAAGGAAGACTTGTATCAAATCTTTAAAGCGTATGAAAATCAACTTGCGCGCTCTAATTCACTTGATTTTGATGATTTGCTTTATAAAACTTATTTGTTATTTGAAACTAGAAAAGACGTTGCTGATTATTACGCAAATAAATTTGAGTACGTGCATATAGACGAGTTTCAAGATACAAATAGCGTGCAGTTTGTATCTTGAAACTCGTCTATATGCACGTACTCAAATTTATTTGCGTAATAATCAGCAACGTCTTTTCTAGTTTCAAATAACAAATAAGTTTTATAAAGCAAATCATCAAAATCAAGTGAATT
>JAGCIP010000172.1 GCA_017648525.1 Clostridia bacterium | reverse complement strand
TGATTCATAATGAAGACTGGATAGTTAAGTTTGCCTGCAGGATTGATCCACCAAACGTTGGCGAGAAAGAATATAAGGCAAATGAAACAGCAGAAAAATGTGATATTAACGTTAACGTATGTAAATTATTTCCTTCAAAATTGTGTTCAGGATATTTTGGAACTAAACGTTTTGATAGAAAAGATGGAAGACGTGTGCACATGATTTCACTTGCTGCTTTATTGGAAACAACTCATAAAATACCTAATTTAGATTATATGCATTTGTTTCAAGTTGTTCAGATGATTAGTGCAAGACCAACTGAAGATCTGTATGAAGCATTTAAGCGAATGTGTTTCAACGTGTTTTATAAAAATAAAGATGATCATGGTAAAAATTTTGCTTTTATTTATGATGAAGAACTAAATGGTTACGTTTTATCTCCTGCATACGATTTAACTCGTATAGAGAATAAATTTGAACATGAAATGACGGCAAATGGAAATGGTAATCCGACTAAAGATGATATGCTAGTTGTTGCAAAGAAATTTAAGTTGTCTATAACTAAATGTAAGACTATAATGCTTCAAATTGAAGAAATTTGTGCAGTTTAATATTGTTATACAAAAGGGGAGAATATGGATTGGAAAATAATTTTATCTCTAATATTGCTATTATTAAGCGCTGTAACTGCAGTGGTTGATTATATTCTTGATAATAACGTTTTGACAATTTTGAGCATCATTTTTGTCGTTGTTAGTATTGTGTTTTTTGTTTGCGGGATTAAATCAAAAAAGTTTAAGGGAAAATAAGGACGTTATATGCAAAGAGTTTGTTTGATAAAAGAAATTTTTAAAAGTGCGATTGACATATTTAATAATGCCATGGGCACGAATTTTTCAGAAGACAACGTTATATTACAAGGAATAAACGAAAACAATAAAGTTGTAATTTTTGAAAGTTTTTGCAGTAAATATTTCCCGATTAGATTAAAAGATGATTATAAAAGCGAACATTACTTTGATTTTTATGCATCGGCTTTCGTGGGAAAAGAAAATAATATTGACGGAATATTATATAGAGAAGATAAGATAGAATCGCCAGGAAGTATTTGTCATATTTTCTTGCATGAACTTGCACATATATTTTTAGTGCACAACGAGTTTGATGGTAAAAATTTTTATGACACTTATTGTGAAGACTTTTATGAAATTGGTTCGATTGAAGATGGTTTCGTGAATGCTGGGTATGCAATATGGAGGGAGACGGTTGCTGAAATTATTGCAAGAGAATTAGATAATAATTGTTATACGTTTAAAATGGCTGAAAAGTCAAAAATGTTAAATTTTTATTATAATGAATTGCCGTCAAAAGATTGGAAGGTTTATTTATCAATAATTTTGATGGAAGTATTGACTAGTGATGAATTGGAACAGCGAAAAAATTGGGAAGACATTATGCCCAAATTAAGAGCATTTAAATTATTTAAGAACAACTCATATTTGATTAAAGTAGTTGAATTGTTGTACAAGCATTTAAGAAGTAAAATCTTCGATATTGACGTTGAGTTTATCATGGATTTGGGCGAGATTAGCGCATTGGTCCTTGAAAACTCTAAATTTGAACATTGGAAAAAACAAGTTAAAGGAAGAAGTAATAATGAGTGATAGAAAGATAGATAACAAGTATTTATTAGAAAAACAATTAGAAACGTTAAAACTGTTTTTAGAACGAAATTTAATTACTAAAGAACAGTATGAGTATGAAGTTCAGGTTTTAACAACAAAGATAAAAGTAGAAAAATAATTAGTAAAGGTTTGCTTAATAGCAGACCTTTATTTTTTATATTAAATGCTTATACTAAAAGAAAAGGAGAAATATAAATGGCTTACAGTTATAAAGGAAGTATAAGTTTTGGTTTGGTGTATATACCGATTACCTTGCACAATACGATAAAAGACAATAGTATTGGCTTTAATATGATAGATAAGAAAACCATGAGTAGAGTTAAGTATAAGAAAACTTGCTCTGATTGTGATGGTAGAGAAGTAAAACAAGAAGATATTGTTAAAGGTTACGAATATGAAGAGGGAAAATACGTCATATTTGAAGATAAGGATTTTGAAAAAATAAAGTCAAAGAAAGATAGGAATATCACTATTGAAAAGTTTGTTGATGTTAGTGACGTGGACCCGTTGTATTTTGATAAACCGTATTACGTAGTTCCTACGGGCGCAGAAAAGGCGTATTCCGTCCTTTTAACGGCAATGGAAGAAGAGAATAAGGCTGCAATAGCAAAAACGGTTTTAGGTGAGAAAGAAACGCTTATAATGATAAGGGCAAAAAACGGTCAAATGCTACTTAATACATTGTTTTTTGAAGAAGAAGTGCAAAAGAATCCGTCAAAAGAAGTAAAGGATAGTGGTAATGCACAAGAACTTAAAATGGCAAAAGCAATTATTGAAAGTATGAGCGGAGAGTTTAAGCCGGAAGAGTATAAAGACGAATATATTGAAAAAGTTAAAAATGCAATTGAAAGAAAAATTGCTGGTAAAGAAATAGTTTCCCCTAAAGAAGGTAAAGAAACAAAAATTATTGATTTAATGGAAGCGTTAAAAAAGAGTTTAACACAAGTTCAAAGACCAAAAACGAATAGAAACAACAAGACCAAGCAGTCAGTTAAAAAGGCTCAATGATGGATTTGTTTGAACAAAAAAATATATCGCCAATGCTACTGTATCAAGTAGAACCTTTTGACGATAAGGATTATATATTTGAACTTAAACTTGATGGAATACGTTGTATAGCGTATATAGACACAAAAAGTGTTGTGTTACAGAATAAACGTTTTAAGGATGTAACTGATATTTATCCTGAACTTAAAGAAATGAATAAATGTGTTAAGCACAAAGTAATTTTAGATGGGGAATTGGTTGTTTTAACCGATGGTAAACCTGATTTTTACGCATTGCAAACCAGAAGTCTAATGACTGATAAATTTAAGATAGAACTTGCGTCAAAAAGAAATCCCGTACAATTCGTTGCGTATGATATTTTATACTATAATGGAAAAGATTTGACAAATACACCTTTAATAGAACGAAAGGAAATATTATCTAAAAGCGTAGTTGAAAGTAATAATTTAAGCATATCAAGATATATTGAAGAAAAAGGCAAAGCATTTTTTGAACTTGCAAAAAAAGAGAATTTAGAAGGAGTTGTAGCAAAGAAAAAGGACGGATTATATCACATAGGGAAAAGAACGAGAGATTGGTTAAAGATAAAAGTAATGAAAGACGAAGACTTAATTGTATTAGGGTATAAGCCAGATGGGAACGGAAACGTTAAAGACCTAATTTTAGGATATGAAGAAAATGGAAAGTTTAAGTGTAAAGGCAGTGTTTATTTGGGCGTACGCAAAGAAGAACGTGATTATATAAAAAACTTTGCAACAAAGAATAAAAGTAAAGTAATTGATGGAAAATATAAAGACGTTATTTGGATTGAACCTGAACTAATAGGAACAGTGCAATATATGCAAGAAACAGAAGAAGGAAGTATGCGTCAGCCTGTATGGAAAGGGTTGAAGATGGATTAACTATATTTTGTTGACAAATTATTCAAACAATATTATAATATAAATGCTAAACTCGGAGTCGGAAGATTCTATACAATGATATATATTACGTAGATGGGTATAATTTAGGTTGAATTATATCTATTTTCGTTATACAAAAACCATCTACGGTCATTGTGTAAGAGTTTAGCGACTTACGGGATAGGTGTATTCGACGGTGCCGTTCTCGTAGGGGAGCGGCATTTTTATTTAGATGGATAATATTTAGAGTCGTTT
>JAGCIP010000171.1 GCA_017648525.1 Clostridia bacterium | reverse complement strand
CGCTTACCTTGCCCAACTCGTTTCTAATCCCTTAAACAATACTGTGTTAAACATCAAAGCACCAACGGTTACATATAAAAAGTACACGCCCGTCGGTGCTTTTTTATATTTCTTAAATTTGCGCAAATAGTTGTTGACAAATCAACTACTTTTTGCTATAATCGTTCTTGTTGATAAATCAACAAGGCGGTGTTTATGGAAAAACGTTATGAAACTTTCACTTTGCTTATAGCAAGCGTTAGTAGATGTATTAGAAAAATCAAAACTGAAGAAGTATCTGAATATAATTTAAAAAGCGTACACGTTTCTTGTTTGTATTATCTTTATAAAAAATCTCCGCTCACGGCGAAAGAACTTTGTGACGTGTGTGACGAAGATAAAGCGTTAATTTCCCGCTCGATAGATTATTTAGAAAAGAACGGCTTTATTTTTTGTGAAGAGAACAATCGCAAAAGGTATAAGAGCGCGCTTTTTCTTACCGAAAAGGGGGAAAAGGTTGCAAAGATTATTGCGGATAAGACGGAAAGTATGTTAGAAAGGGCGAGCGTGGGGCTTGAAGAAAAGGATAGAGAGATTTTTTATCGCAGTCTTTTGCTCATAAGCGACAACCTTAAAAAAATTTGCAAAAATTATGGAGAATAGAACATGGCAGTAAAATTTTTAATCGACTCGGCGTCGGACGTTAGTAAAAAAGAAGCGGAGAGTATGGGCGTTAGTATGCTACCTATGGCGATAACGTTCGGTACTGAAGAATATTTTGACGGGGTGGATTTATTACCCGTGCAGTTTTATGAAAAACTTGTTGAGAGTAGTGAACTTCCCAAAACGAGTCAAATATCTGCGTACCGTTTTGAAGAAGAATTTGAAAGATTGACCGCGAACGGCGACCAAGTAGTGGCAATCGTGATATCGAGTAAACTTTCGGGTACTTATAATATGGCTTGTCAGGCTTCGGAAAAGTTTAACGGAAAGGTATTCGTAGTTGATAGTATGAGTGCCGCGACGGGGGAGAGATTGCTACTTGAAATAGGGCTCTCTATGGCTAAAAACGGTAGTACGGCAGAAGAAATATATCAAGAACTTAATAAAAAGAAAGAAAAAATAGTAATAATGGCAATGGTTGACACGTTAGAATACCTTAAAAAGGGCGGTAGAGTATCGGCGGCGGTGGCGTTTGCGGGACAAATGCTTTCTATTAAACCGGTAGTGGGCATCGTGGATGGAGAAGTGAAACTTTTAGGAAAAGCAATGGGGTCAAGAAAGGCAAATAATTTGTTAAATCAATTAGTTGCGCAAAAGGGCGGTATTGATTTTTCTTTGCCGTGTAGCGGTCTTTGGTCGGGATTAAGCGACGCGCTTATTCAAAAATACCTAAGAGATAGTGCGCCGTTATATAAGGAAAGTATTGACCAAGTGCCCGTTCATATTTTAGGGCCGACAATCGGCACGCACGTTGGACCGGGCGCGGTTGGAGTTGCGTTTTTCGGCAAAAAATAAAATTAAACCCGACAATTTACGGAAAGTGAATTGTCGGGTTTTTAATATTTAAAATTTAATTTATATCGTTAGCATACTATTTTCGTTTAATTTGATATCGGTTGCGAGAGAATAAAGGTCGCAAGCGAGAGCGTCTTTTTCAAAGCATTTTAGCGCCGTCTTTTTTAATTGCTCGGTATCGCTTTTTCTGGTTAATACGGGGAGATTTCCCTTTTTCGCAATTAAAGAAATCAAGTCTTTAGAATTAGAGTCGACAGCCAAAATTTTTGCGTAAAGTTTATTTTCTAAACAATCTTTAACGAGATTTTTTTCTATGCCAAGAAAGTTTGCGGTTAGTATGCGGTTTATTCGGGTTTTAGTGTAGCGCTTGGTGGAAACCTTTTCAACCAAACCGTCGATAGTGTGGTTATCTTTACAAAGCGCTTTTATTCTATTTTCAAGCCCTTCCGTGCAGTCGGCTATTTTAGCAAGGTTTTCTGTCGTTGTTGACACTACGGACGAGAGTATAAGTTTATCAAAAGCGAAAGGATAATCCTTGACGTCTTGATAAGTAAAGGGTGGAACGCTCTTTTTTATTTTTTTGCGTTCGCCTTGTTTTATGGCGTTTCTAATACTACTTGCGCTAGTAAT
>JAGCIP010000170.1 GCA_017648525.1 Clostridia bacterium | reverse complement strand
TTCAGCGTTTATTGATAATATTCCTTACGTGGCGACAATGCTCCCCGTAATTCAAGGTTTGGTGCTTGGGCTTAACGCTCCGCCCGCAACCGCATATTTATTGTATTTCGGGCTATTATGCGGTGCTACGCTTGGTGGAAACATCACGCCCGTTGGAGCGTCTGCAAACGTCGTTGCAATCGGTATGTTAAATAAAGAAGGATACAAAGTAAAATCTTCTGATTTCTTTAAGATAGGAATTCCGTTTACTTTGGTTGCAGTTCTTGGCGGTTATCTCTTAACTTGGTTTGTTTGGGGAATTTAATAAAAAATAAAAATAAAAGCGTGCTTTCTATAAAGCACGCTTTTTAATTTATTTGGTATTGTAGTCGATAAAGTTTCTTGCTGAAAGAGATAAATAATGGTTCTTTTTGTGATAAAAATAAATGTTCCTTACGGTGGATTTATCGGGTAGTTTATAATAACAAACGTCGGGCGACGCGCCTATTCTCTTAACCAAGGTGTCGCTGACGAAAGAAATTCCCATACCCGTGCAAGAAACGTTGTACGCCGTAACTTGTTGGTCCAAATGGAAGATGACACGTGGGGTGATGCCGTATTTTTTGAACAGTTTTTCCGCTCTCTTTCCCGTGTCGTTTTCGTGATGTAAAAGCACGAAATTTTCTTCTTGAAACTTATCTAGTCCAACGCTTAACCCGTCTTGTAAGTGTAGGTCGCTTTTAACGTCTTCCGCCGTCATGCGATATTTTTTGAGTTTGTCGTTTACGGCAAAACGTTTGGGAACGGCAAGTAATAACCTTTCAGAAGTATAGACTTTGGAAATTATATTATCGTCGTCAGGAACAGCGTTATCTATTACCAAATCTAAATTGCCCAACGTTAATGCGTTCATAAGGTTTTTTGTGCTATCTTCGTAAATCTCGAAATTGATTTTAGGGTGTTTTTTATTGAACTCTGAAATCATATCGGGCAAAACGAAAGAAGAAAAGAAACTGCTACCGCCAAGTTTAATCGTACCTTTTAATAGGTTTGTGTGGTCTGCTACGTATCTAGAAAAATCTCTTTCTTTTTCTTCAATTTCTAATGCGTATTTAAGATATTCTTGTCCAACCTCGGTTAAAGAGATAGGGTTGCTTGAACGGTCAAAAATAGGAACGCCTATTTTTTCTTCAATTCTTTTTATAGATGCCGATAAAGACGGTTGAGAAACGAAAAGTCTTTCCGCCGCCTTTGTAAAGCCTTTTTCCTTTATTACTGTTAGCACGTATTCTTTATTCTTAAACATATTTCCTCCGCATAACTTGTAAGTTATGATAAGTATGTTTTAATATGTATTTGATTATATCATATTTTTGTAGTATAATCAAGTTGTAGATAGATAATTTTATAATAAATTAAATTTTCCACTCTGTTCAAAAAAAGTCGTCATAAAATTTTGCAGAGAATAAAAGAAAAGGCAGTATTAATTTACTGCCTTTTCTTTTTTATGCGATATAAAATTTATCTTTTAATTTCAATTCCTGACGGGGAAAACATAAATATATTTTTGCCCATTTCATAAACGCCACCGTTAAGTGCGTAAATAGCACCGGAAAGAATATCTAAAACACGGATAGCCGTTTCGGTTTTTAGTGCGTATAAATGAACTATTGCGTTTTTACCTTCACGCAAAGTGTCTATAATAGTTTCAACTTCCTTATAACTTTCAGGCTTAAAAACAGCGATAGGCGCTTCTTTACCTTCGGTTGTGGGGTCGTTAAATATGCCCCTAGTACCACGTTGGCTTTTTACGTCTGATTCTCTACCAAATAAATCAAATAATCCCATATCATTTTACTCCGTAGTTTCGTTCGCCGAATATCGTTCGGCCAAGTCTTATCATATTACTTCCGTTTAAAATAGCAATCTTATAGTCGTTTGACATACCGACTGAAAGATGCTTAAAAGGTAAACCTTTCTCTTTTAATTCGTCGTATAAACAACGCATTTTTCGTGTTAAAGCGCTTAAAAGGGCTTGGTCGTCAGAGCGGGGGAGCATTGCCATAAGCCCAACCACCTTGACGTTTTTACATGAGTTCACTATTTCAAGCACACCATCTTTGGCGTTTAAAAAGTCAAATCCACTTTTTGACAATTCTCCGCCGACGTTTATCTCGACTAAAATTTCTTGAAGTACGCCCTTTTTGTTTGCGCATTTATCAATTTCAGTAGCAAGGTGTAAACTGTCAACCGAGTGAATGAGAGAAACCTTTGCAACCAAATATTTTACCTTGTTAGTTTGCAAATGCCCTATAAAGTGTTGCTCCGCTCCATTAATAAATTCGGTTTTTTGATTAAATTCTTGCACTTTATTTTCGGCAACAACCTTTAATCCGTAAGAGATTGCTTGGTTTATGGTTTCCACGGGCATTGTTTTAGTTGCGCCGACCAAGGTGATTTCTTCGCCTAAATTATTTCCGCAAGATATTTGTGCTAAAACTCTTTCAAGGTTTTCTTTAAGCATTTTATTTGTTATTAATAACGTCAGCCATATCGAATAGCCCAACGTTTTTATTTACGATATATTTAGCCGCCTTAATAGCACCTTCTGCAAAAACACTTCTATCGGTTGCTTGGTGCGATAGGGTAACCGTTTCAAAATTACCCGCAAAAATAACGTCGTGTTCACCTACGATATTTCCGCCACGCACGGCATGAATACCTATTTCGTTAGCAGTTCTTTTTCCACAAATACCTTCTCTGCCGTAAACGTAAGTTTTTTCGGGTTGAACGTCTTTAACGGCGTCAGCAAGCATTAAGGCTGTTCCGCTAGGGGCATCAACCTTGTTGTTGTGGTGTTTTTCTATAATTTCAACGTCAAAGCCGTAAAGGGCTTTAGCCGTCTTTTTAACTATATCGATAAGCACGTTTACGCCAAGCGACATATTGCCCGAACGGAAAACGGCTATCTTTTTAGAAGCGTCTTTTATTTTTTCTATTTGTTCTGCCGAATAACCGGTTGCACAAAGCACGGCGGGAATACTGTTGGTTAGGCAAAAGTTTAATAAATTATCAAGGTTTGCGGGGGCGGAAAAATCCACTACCACGTCAACTTTTTTGGTTATTTTATTAAAACTGTCGTAAACGGGGTAAGAAGAAAGCGAAAAATCTTCTTTAATATCAATACCGCAAACGGCGGTTATGCCGTCGGCTAAAACAGATGCTTCGTAAACTTTCTTTCCCATTCTGCCGTTAGCACCGCTAATTAAAAGGTTTATCATAGATTACTCCTGAATTTTAAGACCGAAATCTTTTAATATTTTAATCATACTAGCCGTGTGTTCCGGCTCTAACTCGGTTAAAGGTGCACGAACGATACCGCTACCGAGCCCGATAAGTTCACTAGCCTTTTTAACAGGGATAGGGTTAACTTCAACGAACATAGCGTCGATAAGCGGTAAAAGTCTTTCTTGTAATTCGTAGGCTTCCTTGTTTTTACCTGCAAAATAAAGTCTAGCAACGTCACTTACTTCTTTCGGTGCAATATTAGACGCAACCGAAATCAAGCCCATAGAACCGATTGACATCATTGCAAGGTTAAGGTTGTCGTCTCCCGAATAAAGTGCGGTCTTGCCACGAATAAGACGGGCAGTTTCACAAATTTGCTCCATATTACCGCACGCTTCTTTAATACCGCCGATATTTTTATGTTCTGCAATCTCTTCCATCGTGCGGGGAAGAATGTTAACGCCCGTACGAGCGGGAACGTTGTAGCAGAGAACGGGAATATCCACGTTGTCGCAAACGTCGTAATAATATTTAACTAAACCTTTTTGGGTACACTTGTTGTAGTAAGGGGTAACGACTAAAAGCCCGTCTGCACCTATTTTTTGTGCGAGTTGGCTTTTTTCGATTGCCTTTTTAGTACAGTTACTGCCAGAGCCTAAAATAAATTTAACTCTACCTGCAATTTTATCGTAAGAGAATTTGGCAATCTTATCGTATTCAGCGTCGGTAATAGTGGGGGCTTCGCCCGTAGTGCCGAGAATACAAATAGCGTCTATTTGATTTTGAATTTGAAATTCTATTTGTCTGCCGAGTGCGTCGTAATCAACACCGTCTTGAGTGAACGGGGTGATGGCGGCGGTACAAGTACCCTTAAATATGGTTTTATTCATAGTTGCTTCTTAAACGGATATTATTTTTTAAATGCGTTAAGTTCGATAGCCTTTTCTGCAATTTGAACGGCGTTAGTTGCAGCGCCTTTTCTAATGTTGTCGGCAACGCACCAAAGGTTTACACCGCTTTCAACCGTATCGTCCTTTCTAATTCTGCCAACGAAAACTTCGTTTTTATTTTCAGCGGTTAAAGCCATAGGATAAACGTTGTTAGCAACGTCGTCTTGAATAACAACGCCTTCTGCTTTAGCAAGAACTGCCTTAACTTCTTCAACCGTACAGGGTTTTTCAAACTCAATGTTGATAGATTCACTATGACCATAGTATACGGGAACACGAACGCAAGTAGCGGTTACTTTAATAGATTGGTCGTTTAAGATTTTCTTGGTTTCGAAAATCATTTTGTCTTCTTCTTTGGTGTAACCGTTATCCATAAATACGTCTATGTGCGGAATACAGTTGCCAAAAATGGGATAGGGGAATTTTTGTGGAGCTTCACCGCAGATTCCGCCCTTAAGGTCGTTAAATCCTTTTACGCCTGCACCAGAAACGGCTTGATAGGTAGAGTAAATAACTCTTTTAATCTTAAACGCTTGGTGTAAGGGCTTTAGAACCACCATTGCTTGAATAGTAGAACAGTTGGGGTTAGCGATAATGTTATTGTGCCATTTAATATCGTCCGCATTACATTCGGGAACTACTAGGGGCACGTTTTCATCTCTTCTCCACGCACTTGAGTTATCGATAACTAAAATTCCGTGCTTAGCGAAGATGGGCGCAAATTCCTTGCTGACGTCTCCACCAGCGGAGAAAAGAGCGATATCGATATTCTTGCCTTCAAGATTCTTTTCTGCAAGTTCGATAATTTCGTGGGGTTTGCCCATAAAATCTATAGTGTTTCCCGCAGATTTTGCCGAAGCAAAAAGATAATAATTTTCAACGGGAAGATTTTTTTCACTTAAAACTTCTAAAAACTTTCTGCCAACCATACCGGTTGCGCCTACTACTGCTACGTTATACTTCTTCATTGTATAAGTTCTCCTAATGACGTAATATATGCATAGTTTAGCAAACCTTAACAAAAAAGTAAAGTTTTTTTCGACTGATACCCGATTTTATTTGTAAAATATTTAAATTTAGTATATTATTATATTAGCGCAAACGTGCTTTGAGTGCGTTTTAACACCAAAACGTTAGCACAGCTGTGCTTTAGAAATTTTTGCGGAGATAGAAATGGCTGGTAATAAAAAGAAAAACGGTGGCTTAATTAACCGCCTTATAGTTGGCAGAGAAAAATCCGAAGGATATGCAAGAGCGTCATTGCCGTCTAATAGATGGGAATTGTTTTGGGATATTTTCAAGGGAAGATTTGGCAAACTTTTCATATTGAATATTCTTATGCTATTATTTTTTATTCCGCTTTTTGCATTGTTGTTTTTTAGATACGTGGCGCTTATGAATTTCGGTGCGTCTTATCCTTTCAATCAACCTTTCGGCGTTGGCTTTCAATCCTTACCCAGTATGACTGGCTATGCGGAAAATATCACATTTACCGTAGATACAATGATGTATTTGTTCTTGCCTATCGTTGCAATGATAGCATCAGTAGGTGTTGCTGGCGGGGCTTACGTTATCCGTAATATGGTTTGGACGGAAGGTATTTTCGTTTCTAACGACTTTTGGCGAGGCATAAAGCAAAATATCAGACCTATGCTTACTATTGCGTTACTCTACTCGTTAGTTTTCTATCTAATTATTTCAGCAGTGGGCATGATTGGTTATCTTTCTGCGTTTAACCCAAGTTTTAAGTGGTTGTTGACTATTTTAGAAGTATTTTCTTACTTAATACTTGCTCTTTTTAGCATTATGACAATGCACATGATTGCTATGTGTGTTACTTATGACCTTAAATTTACGCAACTTCTAAGAAATTCGTTTTTGTTTACCGTTGGCTTATGTCCGCAAAACGTATTCTTCTTTGCTCTTGGTGCAATTCCGTTTATATTGCTGATGTTAGGCTCGTTCTTTATGGGTTTAGGCATAATAGCGGTTATGGTGATGGGACTTTCGTTGCCCTTACTTGTTTGGACGGATTTCTGTCACTGGGGATACGATAAATTTATCAACGATAAAGTTCCGGGCGCTCAAAAGAATAGGGGTATTTACGAAAAGGTTAAAGAAAGTGATTCGGGTGCGCTCAAGCAATATAGAGAGCAACTTGCTCTCACGGGGCGCAGTTCTCTTGCATCTAAACCCATTAAACCTATAACTGACGACGAACTTACCATTGCCGAATTGCCTACTTCGTTTAACCGTAGCGATATAGAAAAATTAAATGCAAGTAAAAAGGCTATTTACGAAGACCACGAAAAATACGTTCAAGAACATAAAGACGACCCTGAATTCCAACCGACGGAAATGGAAAAAGAACTTGAAAAAGAGAAAGAAGAAAGGCAAAAACGTATTGAAAAGGCAAAGAAAGAACTTTCTAAAAGAAATAAAGAATAAACCGCCAAAGGCGCTTTGGTTTTCCAAGGCGTCTTTAAATTAAAAAGGGCTTAAAAAGTTATGAATAAATTACTAAAAACCATAGTTTTTGACAATCAAATAACCTTGTCGGTCTTAGATACGACAGAGATGGTGAATCGTGCGATAGAAATACACAAACTTTCGCCTGTTTGCGCCGCTGCGCTAGGTAGAACGCTAACGGCGTGTACCTTTATGTCGTCCAACTTAAAAAACGTTTCAGACAAACTTTCGGTAACAATATCGGGTAACGGTGCGGGTGGAAAAATTACCGTTTGCGGTAACGGTGACCTTAATATGCGTGGATTTATCGATAATCCGCAAGTGGATTTGCCTTTGCGTTTAGACGGAAAGTTAGACGTCGGCGGTGTTGTTGGTAGAGAAGGTAGGCTTACGGTTATTCGCAGTATGGGGCTTAAAGAACCATATTCTGGCAGTTGCGAGTTGGTGTCTGGAGAGATTGCCGAAGATTTTGCCGCTTATTACGCATTTAGCGAGCAACAACCAACGGCTATTGCTTTGGGTGTTAAAATCGGCACGGATTGTAAATGCGTGGGTGCTGGAGGGGTTATAATGCAAGCCTTACCAGGTGCAAAAGAATATGCGTTAATTAAAGCGGAAGAAATAGCGGGGCAACTTAAAAACCTTTCTTCGCTTATTCAAGAGATAGGGGCGGAAGGTGTGCTAAAAAAATATTTTGGCGATATAGAATACAACGAATATCACCCAGAATATAAGTGCCTTTGCAGTAGAGATTATATAGAAAAAGTTTTGATTTCTTTAGGCAAAGACGAACTTTACGATATAATAAAAAAGGAAGGGAAAATCAAGGTTGATTGTCAGTTTTGCGATAACGAATATTATTTTGACGAAAAGGACGTGGACGGGTTTTTTGCTTAATTATGGATAAAGTTTTACTTTTTGAAAAAAACGCTTTAAGGTATAGAAAACTTGCCGAAGAGTGTGTGGAAAAAGAAGATTTTTCACGTGCGCTAGAGTTTTTACTTTCGGCAAAAAGTTTGTCGCAAAACCTTGACGTTATTATGGATTTAGCCGATTTATACGCCGATATGAATTTGCTTGAATTGTCAAATAAATACTGGTTTATTTATATGGATAAAGCCCCGAAAGACAAGGTTTCTATAGCATACGAAGAACTTGCCATTAACTATTTTTATTTGGATAATTTTTGGGCGTCTAGTTATTATTTTCATCAAAAACTCACGGTAGACGGCTATATAAATAAGCAAGGGCTTAGCCAAGAAATCTTAGATTTTTTCTCGGGCGAAGAATTGAAGAAATCTGCCTATAAAATAGTTTATCCTTTTGACCGCGCGGATTTTTCGTTTGAAAAAAAGCGTGCTAAACGTGCCCTTTCCGTGGGCGCTTTTGAAGATGCTATTAAGGTGTTAGAATCAATCCCAGAGCCTTGTGTTGATGAAGATACGGCAGGCGATTTAGCCGTTTGCTACTTTATGAGCGATAATTTAGACAAGGCGGAAGAAACGTGCAGAAAATCTCTTGTTATGCACGGCGAAAACGTTACGGCTTATTGTAATCTTTCCACCGTTTATGAAATGAAAGAAGATTACGATAATAGCAATTTTTATTATCAAAAGGCGCTTTTAAATAGAAAAGGCGGACACGGAGAGTGTTATAAGATTGCTACTTGTGCAATCGAGAGAGAAGACCATTTAACGGTAAAAGAGTGCCTTGAAGATATTTTAGAAGAACGCCCATACGAACACGTTATGCGGTTTTTTTACGGATTAAGCCTTGCTAATATTGGTAATTTTGAGCGTGCGGAAGAAGAACTCTTAAAAGCATATAGAATAAACCCTGACGACGTGGCGATAAAATTGCATTTAGATTACGTGGCTTTACTGAAAAACGGTGGGACGGACGAATTAAATTTATTGCCGTTTAAGTACGTTAAAGAAGTGCCTACAAGGATTTCTCGCAAATGGGTGAAAAAGATAAAAGAACTTGTAAAAGCGCCTGAAACTTTGCAAACGGCGTTAAAAAACCCCCAAACAAAAAAGATAATAAAGTGGGGGCTTTTGGGTAACGATACGACGTTAATGAGAGATTGCGTTTATATTCTCTCTACCGTATATAACGCTTATTGTCGAAATTTAATGCTTGAAACAATGATTGACCCAGAAGGTGGTGAAGAACTTAAAAGGTTGTTACTTTATGCTCTTATCATAAAGGGTGAAAAATCCAAATTTGGTGTGGTTGCGGGTAGTTTTTACCTTAAATTTAAGCCTAAAAAATTAGCGTGTGAAAAATTTAACGACGGTTGGTTGTATCTTTCTTCTTACGCCCTTTGCGTTTCTCGCGTCATATTTCACGACGTGGAAGATTTGGACCAAATAGCCAAGGCGTGTGATAAAGTTTATGCGTCGCTTAAAGGTAAAATAACAGACGCTGACGTTACTAACGAAGAATTAGGAGCGCTAATGCTATCGGTTAGCAATTTAAAACGGTTTGATACCGACGTTGCGGTTATGCAACTTTTTACTGTGCAAAAAGAAAAATTAAACCTATTAAAATCGCTTATTGAAGGAGAATAATATGATTAAAATTATAGACGTTGACCAGTTGTTCGATAAATATATTTCCGATTACGTTTACGGTAATATAGGAAAGGTAAAACCTGAAGAAATAGAAAATAATATACCCAAACTTTATTTGGAGTTTGGCGACGTTAAGTTAAAAGAATTAGATGGAAAAAGCCCTAATGAATATTACAAGGCGTTTACTTGTGCGGAACTTTTGGAGTGCTTAAAAAAGCATTTAGAAAAAGAAGTTTCCGTTTCGGATTTCTTGTGCGAAGCGCTTACCGACCAAAAAAACGAGAAAGAATTAGTCGGTGCGTTAGACGGTGAAAACGACGAAGAATTTATACTTTATCTTATGAATATTTTAGGTGAGTTGAATTCTAAACTTATTAAAAAACGCTATTTAGAGTTTATTACTTGGGATTACTCTCTGCCTATAAAAGAACTTGCAACCGAGCAACTTAAAATGATTAGTGAAGATGTTAAAGAAGACGTGCTTTTGGCGTTTAGCGACGCCGACCAAACGGTGAAAGATTACTTGACGGAAATTTTAGCAGAGTGCAAGGGGGACGAAAGAGTTTTTGATATTTTAGTTGCCGAATTTGCAAAACATCAAGACAACGTTCCGCTATATGCAGGTTACCTTGCTAAATATGGCGACGAGCGTGCTTTGCCGTTCTTACTTGCCTCTATTGAAAGGGAGAAAATTAGTTACGCTGATTTTGAAGAGTTAAGGTTTGCCATTGAAGCGCTTGGTGGAAAGTACGATAAAGAAAGAGATTTTTCTGCTGATAAAACTTACAAGAAAATTAAAAACGCAGGGAAATAAGCGATTATAGTATAAAAATCAAATCAAGGCTAATAATATTCTTATCCATTTGGAGGGAATTATGGCTAAAAAGAAAAAGAACAAAGTAATAAAATTAACGGACGAACAATACGGCGCATATATAATGGCGCTTAAAGACGAGCGTCCACCGCAACTTATTGAGCAAACGCAAAAAAAAGAAATGGGCGGGAAATAAATTTTCAAACAAAAATCTTCGTTAAATCGAAGATTTTTTATTTTTAATTGACTTTTTAGAATATTTTGTGATAAAATCTATTCATAGTTGAAGTTTAGTTGAATTTTTGTATGTATAATTGCATAAATTCAATTTAAGACTTGGGAAAAGTTTATGATAGAAATAAGAGAAGTAAAAACGAAAAGAGATATTGCTGTTTTTGCGAAATACCCCGTGCATCTTTACAAAGATTGTCCGTATTACGTGCCAAGTTTAAGAAGTGACGAAGTTGATACTTTTAATCCAAAAAAGAATTTTAGTTTGAACAAAAATAAACTAAAAGCCTTTTTGTGTTATAAGGACGGCAAACTCGTTGGTAGAATTGCAGGGCTTATAAACGCAAAAGAGAACGAATTGTCAGGAAAAAAATACGTTCGTTTCTCTCGCTTTGAATGTATAAACGATATAGAAGTTTTCAAGGCTCTTTTAGGTGCGGTTGAGAACTTTGGATTAGAGAACGGTATGGAAATAATGCACGGGCCGTGGGGATTTAACGATACTGATAGAGAAGGTATGTTAACCTTTGGTTTTGATAAACGTTCGACTTATGCAACCAACTATTCATATCCCTACTTTCATCAAAACTTAGAGAAACTCGGTTATGAAACCGAATCGGTTTGGAGTGAGCGTGATTTCAAGATTCCCACCGAGCCGTATGAACGAATTACCCGACTTGTCGATAGATTAAAAGACCGCTTAAAAGTTAAAGAAATTGCTGATACAATGTCAGTCAAAGAGATTATAAGCAAATACGGGGATAAAATGTTTGATACGCTTAACGAAGCGTACGGGCATTTAGACGGATACGTACCCGTAGAAGGTAAGGCAAGAAAGAACGTGTTAGATCAATTTGCAACTATCTTCAATACGAGATATTTGAGTTTCCTTATTGATGAAAACGACGA
>JAGCIP010000015.1 GCA_017648525.1 Clostridia bacterium | reverse complement strand
GTTTAGGCGGTTCTTCAAGCGTTTTTAACAAAGCGTTGAAAGCCGCACCAGTTAACATATGAACTTCGTCTACAATATAGACTTTATACTTGCAAGATACGGGTGGATACTGCACCTTTTCACGCAAATCCCTAATTTCGTTTACGCCGTTATTAGATGCAGCGTCAATTTCGATTACGTCAATATTAGACGCATCACTCAATGCAATACACGCTTGACACTTGCCACACGGAGAACCATTTACAGGCGAAAGGCAGTTGATTGCTTTTGCGAATATTTTTGCAGCGGAAGTTTTCCCCGTGCCCCTTGTCCCTGTAAAGAGATATGCATGCCCTAGTTTGTCGCTCTTAATTTGATTAACAAGCGTTCTAACTATATGGTCTTGACCTATTAAACCGTCAAAAGTTGTTGGACGATATTTTCTATATAACGCTAAATACGCCATTTAATCTCCTTAAAAAATCAATTTTTGTTTTAATTTTTTTCTTATTCTCTGTAGTGCGTTATCAACTGACTTTTCATCTTTACCAAGCCTAGCACCTATTTCTGTATACGAATAATCCTGCAAAAACAATGCAAAAATATTATACTCTAATTCACTTAATATTTTTTCAATGTTCTTTTCGATTTCGCTCTTACGTTCATTGTCCAAACAAACATCTTCAGGTCCCATACTAGAATCTACTAATACTACCGTTTTATCACTATCCCCGTCGCCATATCCACTCAAAGGAACGTAATCCGTTAACGGTTGATTTTTTTTCGTACTGTTTTTTCTCAACTCAGAACGTATAGAGTTGTTTATACAAATATACGCAAAATTTTCAAATATAGAAACGCCATCAAAATTATTGATTGCAGAACAAAGTCCCAACGCACCAGCTTGATACAGGTCGTCGTTCCCAGCGTAAATATACTTACGAACGATTTTTTTTATTAAATTATCGTATCTTTTTACTATCACGCCCGACGCTTTATTATCTCCATTTTTAGCAAGATTAATAAGTTGTTCGTCGGATAAACTGTTCAAATCCATCAATAATTCCTTAGTTTTTTATTTACTTTTTTCTACTTTTTGTTTTACAACTTCATAAACGGCTATGGCACACGCAACCGATGCATTTAGTGAATTAACCTTACCAAACATAGGTATAGATATAATACCATCACACTTTTCTTTGGTTAAACGCTTAACCCCACTATCTTCACCGCCAATGACTAGACAAATTTTACCACTTAAATCGGTTTTATAAATGTTACTACCGCCAACTTCTGCGCCGTAAACCCAAAATCCGTTTTCTTTTAAATAATCAATAGTGTTGTTAATATTAGTTACTCTTGCAACTTTAACGTGGTTAAGCGCACCAGCCGATATACGCATTACCGTATCATTAACGCTTGCGCTTCTATCCTTACCGATAATAATTCCATCAGCACCTGCACACTCACAAACTCTAATAATACTACCTAAATTATGCGGGTCTAAAATTTCGTTTAGAACTACGATTAACCCTTCGCTTTCTTTGCAGTCGGCTAAAATATCGTCCACGTCAAAATATTTATAGTCAGAAACGTAAGCAATAAATCCCTGATGGCGCTTACTTTCGCTTTCCTTTTCAATGACGTATTTATCAACGGGTTGTAACTTAATTTTATGTGAACGAATAACATTAATAAGACGTTTACTAGCGTCGTCTTTCAAATCCTTTTGAACTAAAATTTTGTCAATTTCTTTATCGGTTTTAAGTAGTTCGTATACTGCGTTTCTTCCTTCAACTTTCATTTTCTTTTCCTTTATTTAATAAAAAATTCAATCTTTCGTAATTGCCTATTAGATATAAATATCCCAAAACCGCCTCAAAGCCCGTTGCTAAATTGTAATCAGCAACACTTGCGTGTTTTGCTTTGGTTGTCTTTTTTGCGTTTCTAGCCCTTTTGAACACACCTAATTCGTCATCTGTTAAAAGTTCGATTATACTATTTATAAACGTTGCTTGCGCTTTAGCGTTAACTTCACTAGTTGCAAGTTTGTTAAGTTCGCCCGCCTTGCTATCCGAAATAAACGTGAGTTTTTCTCTAACGTATAAAGAATATACCGCGTCGCCAACGAAAGCTAATACAACAGGATTAAGGTTTAATACTTTGGTTTTATCCATAACTTCGCCAAATCTAAACATATTACAATAATCCCTTTTAACACTTTCCCTTTTAATAATATAATTATTTATTTTATTATACAATATTTTTATAAAAAAAACAATAAATTAACCCGAATATTTACTATTCGGGTTAATTTCTTTATGCATTAAAATCTATATTTGATATTGAAAAATAATCTATAATCCCTTTAAATATTGCATATGCAATTTGCTCTTGGTATTCTTCGCTAATCAAGAGCATTTCATCTTGTGGATTAGATAAAAAGCCACACTCGGCAATTATTGATGCATATTTACTACAATTTAATATAAAATAATCCCCAGTTAGAATTGAGCACTCTCTAGGCGCACTTTCCATTTCATTAAAACTGTTTTGAACGCTTTGCGCTAATAATTTTGAGTATTCGTCACTTGATTTATAAAAAACCTGTGCACCACGCCTAGAAGATACACTAAATTTATTCATATGAACGCTAACGGTTGCGTGCGGGTTAAAATCTTCAATAATTTCCTTACGCTTTTCCATATCACGACGCTTTAAGTTTTTAGTAGCAACACCATATAATCCAGCGTCAGAATTTCTTGTTAATTTAACGCTAATCCCCGCACTAATTAAGTATTGTTCAATTTTTTTTACTACGCTTAAATTAAGTTCACTTTCTTTAACCCCGGTTGTGCTACCTATTACACCACCGTCTATTCCACCATGTCCTGCATCTAAAACAACCCGTAATTTTTCCGCTGAAACATTATAAATGGGTTTTATATTTAATGCTCCAAAGCAAAAAATAAACGTAAACACAGTAATTAGCAAAACTGATATAATGATTATACTTCTCTTTTTTAACACTAACATAATTCACCCAAAAAAAATAAATAGACAAAACATTCGCCTATTTATCTATATTTAAGCAATTAAAAAGTTATGAATTAAAATTAAAGTAAT
>JAGCIP010000169.1 GCA_017648525.1 Clostridia bacterium | reverse complement strand
TTAATAACACCCATATTTTGAGTAGCAGAACCGCCCATAATCGGGATTGTTTCACCCGTTTTAAGCCCGTTTTTAACACCCGCAACTATTTCGTCGTTAGTAAGTGCGCCTTCGGCTAAATATTTATCTAATAATTCTTCGCTACTTTCGGCAGCCGCTTCGGTGAGCGCCTCTTTAAGAAGCTCAACGTCTCCTATCATATTTTCAGGAACGGCAATCGGATTTCTTCCACCTTGCGTAAACTCAAACGCTTTGCCCGAAATAACCGACACGTAGCCTTTCATCTTTCCATCACGAATAATAGGTAAGTGCGTGGGCGAAATTTTCTTGCCGTATTTTTCCCTAAACGCTTCTACAGTAGCAACGTAATTTGCGTTTTCTTTATCGATACCGTTAACAAAAATCATAAGCGGTATATGACGGCGCAAGCAATATTCAACCGCTTTTTCCGCACCAACGGCAACGCTACCGTTTGCATCAGCAACTAAAATTGCAGAGCCAACCGCACGCATTGCGCTTTCAAATTCCCCTTCAAAATCGTAAAAACCAGGCACGTCCACGATATTTATTTTGGTGTCCGCCCAAACGGTGTTTGCACAGGCAAGAGATATAGAAATCCCCCTTTGCATTTCTTGTTCGTCGTGGTCCATAACCGTGTTTTTATCGGTTGTTTTCCCAAGCCTATCAATGCTTTTTCCATTAAACAAAATTGCTTCAGAAAGCGAGGTTTTACCCGCTCCACTATGCCCGATTATAGCAATGTTTCTAATGTTTTGTGACAATATTTTACCCATATTTTCGTCCCCCTATATTTACGGTAAAATTACTGCGTCTAGCAGTTTACAACATTATATAACAAAAAGCAAAACTTTTCAAGGGGGTTTTAAAAATTTTTTTGACCTTTTTGTATATAACTCTATTTTCGCTTAAAAACAACAATTTTTTTAAGCCAAGTTTTAGTATTCGTCCGCCCCCGAATTTTCCCCACAGTTTCCAAATATATCTCCACATATTTCCTGTTTTGGCGGGCAAAACGATGGACAAGGCGGTGGCGCGGGCGGGCGTGGTTTTTCAATCGGTTGACCAACTTTAACGTTAGGCGCACAAGTGTCGCTACACTTTAAGTCCACCAAAATCACGTCTCCACCTATTTTTAAAATCTTCTTTTCTTCTATGTATAATTCCGTTCTATCGAACAAGCGGAAACACCTTACCTTTCGCCCCGGCACGAAAATCCCCACAATCACGCCTTGCGGAAACCTAAGTTTCACGTTGGTTATTCGACCCAAACACTTTCCGTCCGCAATATTTATTACGTCTCTCTTTTTTAATTCGTTATACGTCAATTCCATATTATTACGATATGCTTTAATCAATAAAAAAAGCACGATATTTAACTACTTTGTAAAATACCGTGCTAATCTTTTTATGCTCTTATGCAATTTTTAATGTCTTGCAAAGCGTTTTTTTCCAACCTTGAAACTTGCGCTTGGCTTATACCGACTTCTGCGCTTATTTCCGTTTGGGTTTTTCCTTCATAGTAGCGCATATATATAATTTTTTTCTCTCGCTCGTCAAGCGTAGAAAGTGCGCTGGTTAACGCCACGTTTTCCGTCCATTGCTCGTCCGTGTTTTTCTGGTCGCCTATTTGGTCGACAAGTAGAAGTTCGTCGCCAGATTTATTAAATACAGGCTCGTAAATAGACACCGTGTCGGAAATAGCGTCTAAGGCGTACACCACTTCAGAAAGCGGTATATCTAATTCCTTTGCAACGCACTCTAGACTTGCGTCTTTGCCCGTGCGCTCTAACTCACCACGCATTTTTAAGGCTTGATACGCAGTATCTCTTATGCTCCTTGATATTATCATACTGTTGCCATCTCTAAGCAATCTTTTAACGTCGCCGATTATCATAGGCACGGCGTAAGTTGAGAATTTAACACCAAAATTTATATCAAAATTATTTATCGCCTTAATAAGCCCTATACAACCCGCCTGAAAAACGTCGTCTGGGTTAGCGTTTTTAAGGTTAAACCGCTTTATAACCGAAAGAACTAATCGCATATTGCACACGATAAATTCTTCTCTTGCACGCTCGTCTCCGTCGGCTATTTTTTTCAATAATTCAATAGACTTTTCTTCACTAATCCTCGGGAGAGTTGCCGTGTTAATCCCACAAATTACTACTTTGCTACTCATATTACCTCCTATGTACTAAAAAAGAAGGTGTACGGGTTATTATAGGCAACTTTAACGTTTTTATACAAAAAAATTCCACTTTTTTTAGAGTGGAATTTTATATTTTTAAATATGATTGATTTGTTTAATTTAGTTAATTTATTAAGACGCTTTGCGTTGAGATTAAGTTTCTTCCCAAGAGTCTACTAAAATGGTATAAACGTCCTTTTTGTCCGTTTCGCACCAAGCGGTTTTTGCTCGTCCTTTATAACCACGTGTTGCAGACCAACAAACTAAACCATCTTCGTTTGCGCCGTACTCCATAACCGTTTTATAAACTTCTATATACTCGCCTTCTAACGAATTGTTTAAGTCGCTTTGAGAAAAAGTATAAGTGTAATATACGGTGTCGCTTATTTTTTCCATAGCAAACTGAACGCCACCTGCAACCGAGCCGTCGGACGCCAAAATATGCTTTAAGTTCCCGCCCGAAACGTTTTGCGCACCAAAAAGAACGCCGTAATTTGCAAGATAATCGTGAATAACCGTCTTATTGTTTGAGTTAATACCGTATTGAGCGTGCTCTAACACGTTTTGTATTAAATAAACGTGATTTTCCTTAAACTCGTTTTGCTCTTCGTCTGGTAAAACTTCTTCTGGCTTATAAATAAACTCACTAATACCCACGCCAAACTGTTCCCAAACGCTATCAACTTTTTGGTTACAGAATATCCACACGGCATACACACTAGAAACAACCGAACACAACAAACAAACTACCGCCATAAATAACATAGGGATTCTACTTGATTTCATAGTTTCACCCCACTAAATACGTCGTCGAGAAGTTCTGCCGTCCACTTAACCTTTCTGTTTGAAGTAAGTTTAACACGCATAGGATAATTTGCGTACTTTTTAACAGTAGACGCGTCTTGATAAATATATTTGGTGTCTATATAATCTTTTGGATTTAGCGCAAGATAAACGTTTAAGGTCTTTCCTTTTATGGTTATCTTTGCAATCGGTTTATTGCCAAAGCGGAAAGTTCTAAACCCAAACGATTGAATTTCTCTTATACCAGCCACGCTCTTTATCTTATCAACAACTTGAGCGTACCACTCTTTTACTTGCTTATTAGAACGGTTTAATTTTTCTTCAAAACTCTTCTTTTCTGCTTTTAGTCCGCCAAAAATAGACTTAATCGCCCTAGGCTTTTCTAATAAAATCAAACCTTTTTTAGCGATAAGGTCTAAAAGCAATTCTTCCGTCCAACGAGTTTGTCTATTAGAAGTGAGTTTAACTCGCATAGGATAGCGCTCGTGTGCTTTAACGTTAGAAACGTCCTTAAATATGTACTTTGTATCTTCGTACTCTGCGGGCGTTAAACCCAAAAGACAACACAAGGTCTTGCCCCTAAAGTTAAAGCGTGCAACAGGTAAACTTCCTTTCTTAAACGAAACTTGTTTCTTGCTTTCTATTACTCTAATACCTTTAATGCGGGAAACTAATTCGGTTAACTTTTGATACCTGTCTTTAATCAAGTCGTCCGCATCTTCTAACTTTTCTTTAAACGTTCTAAAATCTTTCCTTTCAGCAAAAGAAGTAAATGCTACTTCTTGATTAACTGCATTTATGACTTCACTAACAATATCAATCGGCTTTTCTAACAATACGCAACCCTTTTTGGCAACAAGGTCGCCGAGCAATTCTTCCGTCCAACGAGTTTGTCTATTAGAAGTGAGTTTAACTCGCATAGGATAGCGCTCGTGTGCTTTAACGTCAGAAACGTCTGTAAATATGTACTTGCTGTCTTCGTATTCCACGGGTTCTAAGCCTAAAAGACAACACAAGGTCTTACCCCTAAAGTTAAAGCGAGCAATAGCCGAATTTCCCTTTTTGAACGATATTTGTTTTTTGCTTTCAATGGCTCTAACGCCTTGTATTCTAGC
>JAGCIP010000168.1 GCA_017648525.1 Clostridia bacterium | reverse complement strand
GGGATTACTTATTCTTTAGAAAACGGAAAAAGGTTTAAGTTAAAACGTAAAAAATTAAGCACTTGTACCTTTTATTTAACAAAATAAATTTATGAAAAAAGGCTTTGAAACGACAAGGTTTCAAAGCCTTTAATATTATTCATAAAATTAAACGTTAAATCTAAACAAAACAATGTCTCCGTCTTTAATGACGTATTCTTTACCTTCGGAACGAACTTTGCCTTTTTCTTTAGCGGCGTTAAAACTGCCAAGTTCAACTAAAATATCGTAGTCAACGATTTCCGCACGGATAAAACCTTTTTCAAAATCGGTGTGAATTTTGCCTGCCGCTTGCGGTGCTTTAGTGCCTTGCTCAATCGTCCAAGCACGCACTTCTTTTTCACCAGCCGTAAGATAACTTAGTAGGCCAAGCAAGCGATAAGAAGTCTTTACCAAACGGTCAAGCCCGCTTTCTTTAAGCCCTAATTCTTCTAAAAACATTTGCGCTTCATCTGGCTCTAACATAGAAAGTTCTTCTTCGGTTTTAGCGCAAATAACCATATATTCTGCATTTTCAGTTTTAGAAAAATCAATAACTTTTTGAACGAGCGGAAGTTCGCTTTCTTCCTTTCCCATATCTTTTTCGCCAATATTTGCCGTGTAGATTACTGGTTTTTCGGTGATTAAGAAAAGGGTTTTTAAATACGCTTTTTCATCTTCGTTAACGGGCAAAGTTCTAGCGGGTTTTAAGTCGCACAAATGGTTGTATAATCTTTCTAAAAATTCCGCTTCTACCTTGTATTTTTTGTCGCCCGTTTTTGTCATGCTGATTGCCTTGTCAAGGCGTTTTTTAACGCTTTCGGTATCGGCAAAAATAAGTTCTAAATTGATGGTTTCTATATCACGTAACGGGTCGATTTTACTATCAACGTGAGTAACGTTTTCATCTTCAAAACATCTAACAACGTGAACGATAGCGTCGGTTTCACGAATATTAGCAAGGAATTTATTTCCCAAGCCTTCGCCTTTGCTTGTTCCCTTTACAAGACCAGCTATATCAACGAATTCAACTACTGCAGGGGTTATTTTTTTTGTGTTATAAAGTTTGCCCAAAACTTCTAATCTATAATCGGGCACGGCAACTATTCCGACGTTAGGTTCAATGGTGCAGAAAGGGTAATTTGCACATTCTGCGCCCGCATGGGTTATTGCGTTAAATAAGGTGGACTTTCCAACGTTAGGAAGTCCCACTACTCCTAATTTCATAATTATCTCCAAAATTCTTAATCTATACAATTATAATCTAAAAAAAATAAAAAAACAAGTTTTTATCGTGCGAAATTTAAACTAATTTTTTCATAAATAGCAACTTGCCTTCATTTAAGAGGTTGCTTTAATTGACTTAAAAATAAATTTTTGGTAAAATTAACGTAGTTAATTGATATTTTGATGCTTATAATTATGTTACGAGGTGCGTTGCATGAAAGAAATTGCTCTTAAATGGTATAAAAAACTTAATTTCCCCGCAGAGTTTGACAAAGAGTTTAACGATATATTGGATAATTTTAAAAAAGAAAAATTATCTTGTGTAGACGATTTTGTAATGGCTGAT
>JAGCIP010000167.1 GCA_017648525.1 Clostridia bacterium | reverse complement strand
TCTGTTAAAATCTCCTTTTTCCCGCCCATTGCGTAATATTCGTTTATACTAGAACTTAAAAAATCAAGTGCGTTTTTTATTTCTCGTTTAATAGTTAAAAACACTCTTTCTGTCTGTCGTGTGTTTTTGTCTAGTTCACTCATATGTCCCTTTAAGTTTTGGTAAATATTTTTTTCGTCGACGCTAAAAAGTTTAATACACTCTTTAACACGCTCGTTATAATTTGGAATAATCGTTTTTTCGCCCTTAAAAATCAAATCCAACTGCTGATATAAATGCCGTGCGTAAAGCACCGCCTTAAAACAAGAACAATTTAGTAAACGCTTAAATACCAACGGCGCACAATCGTCAAATAATTCTCCACCCGCCCTATAATTTATTAGCGCCGTTTTAAGATTTAACGCTCTATAATCTTTCATTTTAGAATTTTTTAATTGTTTTTTACACTCGTTAAAACACTCGTCGTTTTTACCGTTGTTAAAAACGTGCGTTAAAGAATATTCACTAAAAGCAATCTTATTAAGCACTCCTTGAGCAAACGTTTTGCTTTTATCAACTTCTTCACCTTGCACGAATATGTGACGGGCGCAATCTACTTCAACCCCTTTTGTGCCAAACTCCAAAAAACGCCCCACTCTTAATATAAGAGCGTCGTTTATTTGGTTTTCTTTACAAACTATAAGGGCTGGAATTTCTCTAATTGTTGCAAAATAAAGGCAAAATTCAAAAAATTTAGGCTTTGTTGTAACTATAAGTCTAAAATCATCTGCAAAATTAAACAGTCCACAAACGCTGGAAAGAGAAAATCTTTCATTTTCTTTTAAGACAACGGTTGAAACCCTTAATCCCTTGTCGTTTAACGAGAAAATAATCTCTTTGTCTTGTTTTACTAAATTTTTTTCGTCGGTAAGAAAAATTGCTTTGCAATAAGGCATTATTGAAAATGCAACTTCGCTTAAATTTTCTTTTGCGTTATAATAAAAATGCAATTCCATGCTTATTAAAAACCCTTAAAAACACATAAATAATAGTAAATTGCTTAAATTATGTCAAATAAAAAGGGCAAAATGATTAAAAATAGAAAAAATCTCGCAAAAATCGACGGTTTTTAACAATTTTTTTAAAAAACCCCTTGAAATATTTACATAATGTGGTATAATATAAATATAAAAACTTGGAGGTTTTATTATATGAATAAAAATGAATTGGTAAGGGCTATTGCAAATAACGCAGGTATTACTCTTAAAAGCGCTGATATCGCTTTAGACGGCTTTATTAAAGCTATTACAGATGGACTTAATGCTGGAGAAAAAATCCAAATCTCTGGTTTCGGTTCTTTCGAAATCAAGGAAAAACCCGCAAGAGATGGTTTCAATCCCAAAACTGGCGAAAAAATTAAAATTTCCGCTACTAAAATTCCGGCTTTCAAATTTGGCAAAGCATATAAAGATTCTTTCAACTAAGCCTTACCCTACAGCCTGTCTTCGGACAGGCTGTTTTAATTTTTAAACAAAAGACTTTTACATTTTAATTATATTATGCTATAATAATAAAAAAGTTTAAGGGAGTTAAAAATGAATATTACGTTAATTACCGGTGCAACCGGTGGACTTGGCAGAGCATTTGCTCAAATTTTTGCCGAAAAGAAAAATAACCTTTTCCTTGTTTCTACAAAAGAAGATAAGCTAAAGGAAATGAAAGAAAGTTTAGAAAAAGAATACGGCATTACCGTTCATTATCTTTCAGCCGACCTTTCTAATAAAGATGAACTTAAAAAAGTTTACGAATACTCTACCCAAAATGGATTTTTCGTTGACAATTTAATCAACAACGCAGGTTTTGGTGATAGATGCGACTTTAAGGATATGGATATCGATAATCAAATGAAAATGATAGACGTTAACTGTAACGCGCTTTTATATTTCACAAGAGTATTCCTTATCGATATGCTTAAAAACAATCAAGGCTACATGATTAACGTTGGCTCTATTGCAGGGTTTGTTCCTGGTCCGTATATGTGTACTTACCACGCAAGCAAGGCGTTCGTTCTAAATCTTGGCGAATCTATCGCACACGAAATTAGAAAAACCAAGGTTAAATTGTTAACTCTATGTCCTGGTCCGTTTGAATCTGGTTTTGTTGCAAAAGCAGGTAATGATTATACGTTTGAAAAAATTAAACCCGTACCCGCAATTAAGGTTGCCGAATACGCTTATAAACAATCTCGTAAAGGCAAAAGAATTGCAATCGTTGGTTTTGGCAATAAAATCACGGTTTTTGCCCCAAGATTTTTCTCTCGCAAGTTCGTTGCTAAAATATCTGCTGGCACACTAAAAAAAGGCGACTAAATTTTAATAAAAATTAAATAACCCCGCATGCTTATTATAGCGTGCGGGGTTTTTTTATAGAAAATTAAAAGTCGCCACTCCAAACGAAGTAGCGACTATTTAATCTTTTAATTATTAACTAAATTCAAAAATTACTTAATGATTTTAGCAACAACGCCAGAACCTACGGTTCTTCCGCCTCCACGGATAGCGAAACGGAGACCTTCTTCCATAGCGATAGGAGAGAT
>JAGCIP010000166.1 GCA_017648525.1 Clostridia bacterium | reverse complement strand
TGTTTTGTTTAGATTTAACGTTTAATTTTATAAATAATATTAAAGGCTTTGAAACGGCAATGTTTCAAGGCCTTTTTTCATAAATTTATTTTGTTAAATAAAAGGTACAAGTGCTTAGTTTTTTACGTTTTAACTTAAACCTTTTTCCGTTTTCTAAAGAATAAGTAATCCCACCGATATATTTGCAATTAGCACAATTCCCACCTAAATGCTCTTTTATAGGGCAATGCCTAAAAGTCATAAACGGATAATCAAAATTAGCCATTTCTTTTTCGCTTTGTAACACGGGTTTTCCTAATGCGTTTGCCGTTACCGAGTTATAAACGTTTAGCCCTGCGCCGATAAGATAATCGTCGCAAAGGTTAAGTGCGTAATAATTTTGCGCAATTATCCCAACCCCTGTTTTTTCAATTATTTCTTTTAGAATTTTAATATCTTCTTTAAGGGCGAAATTCGGCGTGTCTAAATAAGGCTTTTTCCCTAGTTTTTCACAATTGTTTTTAAACTCTAAAATATCTTTAATATCATACTTTTCGGGCGAGTAAATAGCGTGGCTTTCACCTGTCAAAAGCCCAAAAGATTTTCCTTGTAAATTTACCGAAATTAAATCAAGATTTTTTTGGTGCACTGATATTAAACAACTTTCTAACCTATCAAAAACTTCTCTCCTAAACTCGTTTAATTCTTTGACTGGCAAAAACACTTTTTCAAACACAACGAAACTTAATTCACCATCAAAAATCGGGCTCTTTTTGAAGTTTTCTCTTATTCTATCTTGGTCTAAAGGACTATTTAACGCCGATTGACAAACGCCACCTAAAACGCTAATTTTTTCGCCGTTTACCACAAACTCTGCCCTTATCGGCTTTCCTATTTGTAAGTAAAGGTCTATTTCAACCTTACGTTTAACTGTTTTTTGTAGGTATTCGTTCTCTAATCCCGCATCAATTATTAATCTAACCGTATCGCCTATTTTTAAGTTTTGAGTGGTTGTAAATTGATATTTAGAATGCCCGTCTTTTTTCAAATCGTATGCGGTTACTACCGCCGTTTCTTTAAGGTTAGAGAAAGTCTTAAAGGTCGATTTCGGGGTTAACTCTCTATTAGAAGATATATATACCCTATTAAACTTTTTGCCAAACTCAACGTTTTCTATTTTTCCTATCTTTAAGCCGATATGGTTGTTATAATCACTGATAATTTTAGAGTTGCCGTCAAAATACCCTGCGGTATATTCACGGTTAAACGCCAAGGCAATATTATCTCGGCTAAATTCTTTGCCATCTAACGCCTTTCTATATTCTGCGGTAACGGTTGCAACGTATTCCGTGCGCCTTGCACGACCTTCAATTTTTAACACGTCTACACCACTGTCTTCTAAATCTTTAAGCCTTTGGCTCATATTTATATCTTTTGCACTTAAAAGATACCCTTTTTTCACCATTTTTCCGTTATTTTCTAAAACGTACGGAAGTCTACATAATTGTTTGCAACGCCCACGATTTCCACTAGCGTCAAAGAGTGCAGAACTTAAATAACAGTTACCCGAAAAACAAACGCAAAGCGCACCTTGAACGAAGTATTCTATTTCAATATTAACGCTTTCTTTAATGCGCTTTATTTCGGCAAGTGGAGTTTCTCGAGATAAAACCACTCTCTTAAATCCATAAGGCAAAATCGCCCTTACCCCTTCAAGATTGTGTATACCCATTTGAGTGCTTGCGTGCAATTCTATTTCGGGGTAATTATCAAACAAAATTTTAGCAAGCCCTAAATCTTGCACTATAAATGCGTCAACGCCAGCGTTATATGCTTTTATAGCCAAATCAACCGCCGACTGTAATTCTTCGTCCTTAAAAAGAATATTAACCGCTAAATTTACTTTAACGTTAAAAAGATGGGCAAAAGATACGGCGTCTTTTAAGTTTTCCACCGTAAATCCGTCCACGTTATTTCTTGCGTTAAATTCGTTAACGCCAAGATAAACTTCTTCCGCACCGTTAAACACGGCGCTTTTTAAACTTTCAAAATTGCCTGCGGGCGATAATAGTTTCATAATTATATTATAACATACTAACAAAAGAAATCAAAGGTTTTTATTATCTTTACTTTTTAATTATTTTTTTCGCTTTGTAACGGCTAATTTTTAACTACGCCTAATATAATAATTTATAGGTATTATGAAAAACTTGGGTTATTATAACGGAATAATTGATGAAATTGAAAAGATGACAATCCCTATGTGTGATAGGGTTTGCTTTTTTGGCGACGGAATTTACGACGCTACTTATAGCAGAAATTATAATATTTTTGCTTTGAACGACCACGTTGACCGTTTTTTTAATAGTGCAAAATTATTAAAAATAAATATTCCGCACACAAAAAGCCAACTAAAAGCCTTGCTAATTGATATGGTTGAAAAAATGGATACGGGTGAAAATTTTGTTTATTTTCAAGCAACACGGGGGCTTTCGCCCGTTAGAAATCATCTTTTTCCCCAAACAGAAAAGGCTAATATTTGGATAAATATTTTCCATAAAAAAATTGAAGACGTTTATAGAAAAGTTAACTTAATAACCGTAGAAGATACACGCTTTTTCCATTGTAATATAAAAACGCTCAATCTTATTCCGTCGGTTATGGCGTCGCAAAAAGCAAAAGAAATGAATTGCGACGAGGCAATTTTTCATAGAAACGGCAGGGTTACGGAGTGTTCGCATAGCAACGTGCATATTATAAAAGACGGAAAATTTATTACCCCACCAACCGACAATCTAATTTTGGCAGGCGTTGCAAGAAAACGCTTGATTTTAGCCTGCAATAGACTTAATATTCCCGTGCTTGAAAAGCCCTTTACCGTCAAAACGCTTTTATCGGCAGACGAAGTTATAATTTCTTCTGCTGGTCAGTTATGCTTGTCTGCAAGCACGGTTGACAAAACGGCAGTTGGAAACAAAGCACCGCAAATTTTGTCGGCATTACAAAAGGAAGTTTTAAACGAGTTTATTAAAGAAACAGATATGCTCAAATAAAAAGATAAAGCCGAAATCTTAAACGATTTCGGCTTTTTAATATTGCAAATATTACATTTTGAAATATTTAATCGAGTTGTTGTAAGAAATATCTTTTACGACTTTTCCTACTAATTCAATATCTTGGGTTATTTCCCCATCTTCCATAAGCGTTCCAAGATAAGAACAAAGAATTCTTCTAAAATAGTGATGTCTTGGATAAGAAAGTAGTGAACGGCTATCGGTTAACATACCAACGAAAGTTGCGATATGCCCCGTTGCAGTTAAATCTTGTAAATGTTTTTCCATACCCACTTTGTTATCTAAAAACCACCACGCTGGACCATATTGAATTTTGCCACGTGCACTCGAATCTTGGAAACAACCAAGCAAGGTCATAATCTCTGAATTTTGCTTGGGGTTAAGGTTAAAGATTATTGTTTTGGGCAATGAATTTTCACTATCAAGTTTATCGAATAATCTTGACATTAACTTGATGCTATTATCTTCCGCAATGCTATCGTACCCCGTGTCTAAACCGAGTTTATTGAACATTTTGGTGTTGTTGTTTCTCATTGCTCCTATATGCAACTCGGTGCTTAAATCATATTTAGCGTACAACTTGAACAAGAAATAAGTAAAATATCCCTTAAATATTTCCGCTTGTTCTAAACTAATTTCTTCACCTTTAAGCGCTTTTTTAAGAACTTCGTCAGCCTGTTCTTTTTCGGTTAACGGACAAACTCTTTGTAAGGCGATATCGCAAGCGGTTGTTCCCACTTTGATAAACTCGTTAAGTCTATTTTCAACAGCACTTTCAAGGTCGGTTAAGTTTTCAATCTTGCCGGTAAGTGCGCTTAATTTACTTATTGTTTGAAGATAATCTTTGGCTTCAACGTTCATAATTTTATCAGCACGGAAAGCAGGAATTACCTTAAATTTATAGTTTTTTTGTTTAATTTTTTCAAAGGTAGAAAGGTCGTCAAAAACTTCGTTAGTAGTAAATAAATGGGTTACGTTTGAACTTTCAATAAGGCTTTGCGGTGTGATTTTGTTAAGTTTAATATATTCGTTACACCAATCCCAAATGATTTCCGCATTGTCGCCGTTTATTTCTATTTCACAGTTGAAAAACTCTTTGAGTTCAACTTGTGACCAATGGTATAAGGGGTTGCCGAAAGCGGTTGCAAGCACCGTACAATAAGCAACGAATTTTTCTTTGTTGCTTTTTCCCCCAGTAATAAATTCTTCGTCTATACCGTAGTTACGCATTAAACGCCATTTATAATGGTCGCCTTTGAGCCAAATCTCGTAAACGTCGTTAAACTGTTCGTTTTCTAAAATTTGTTTTTCAGGCAAATGGCAATGATAATCGAATATAGGCATATTTTTAGCGTATTCGTTATATAGCCTTTCAGCCGTTTTGTTCTTAAGTAAAAAATTATCTTTTAAGTAAACCATTTTATCTCCTTTTATTATCTAAATCTTCCGAAAACTTCGTTGACTTTAGAGTAATTTGCAAAACTACCTTTATATTTTTTTATAATTTTCATCATTTCGCCTATTTGTTTCTTTCTAATAATACAAATAACCATAAATTTTTCGGTATGAGAATACATACCTTCTACACGCACTTCGGTTACGCCGTGGTGCAACTTTTCGATAAGTTCTTTAGACAATTCTTCAGGCTTATCGGTAATAATTTCAAACTTATACCCCTCTCTCATGCCCGCAAGGAAATAATCCACGACGACGTTGGCAACGAACAAGTTTAACAGCGTACATATAACAGGTGTAATTTGCATTCCGTAAACGAAAAAGGCTATCAAAACAACTGAACTATCCATCAAAAACGATACGTAAGCGATATTGAGTGCGGGCTTTGCTTTCTTTATTAGTGCGGATATTGCGTAAGTACCGCCACTTGCCCCAAACCTGCGTAACATTATTGAAAAACCGAAACCAGATACAACGCCGGTTGCTATACACGCAAACATAACTTCAAAATCTTGTCCGTTAGTTTTTGCAGAGTAAGGCAAAAAACCTATTTTTTCCCAAATAATCGTGCAAAAAGATTGAACGAACATATACGTTATGAGTATTACGCCCAACTTTTTGTTTACGAATATAGTTACTAAAATAAATATAGGAATATTAAACGCAATCATTAAATATGCCCATTGAACGCTTATCCCTGCCGATTGTAAATAGTGGTAAGTCATTGTTGCAAGACCGCCTACGCCACCAGGCGCAAAGCCGTTGCTATTTTGAAAAAAATAGTAAGCAATAGATACCACTATCCCCGCAAAAACCGCTACTATTAAATCAAAAATAAAATTTACAACGTCCTTTTTCTTTATTGCCATATTCATATTTACGCTTATCCTTTTTGTCTTTTTATATTATACAACAAATAATAAAATACCGCAATTATTTAACTTGAATTTTTCCTTATTCGTTAATTTTTTGTTTAGCCTTTTCCCGCAAAAAAAACAATGCGCTTAAATACTTGAAAATTTTTTATCAATATGATAAAATAAATGCATTACTTATTTTTGTAGTAGAGGAAAAAGTTTATGAAAAAACAACCAAAGAGATTCAATATGAATCGCAAGCCCAACAAACCACGTTGGTATCTTAAGATAGTAGAATTCGTGGCGTCTCCATTCTTTTTGTTATTTAATAATGCACACGTAAAAACTGATAAAGCCGTTAAAAAACTTAAAGGCCCTTATCTTATTTTGTCAACTCACGCAGCGTTTATTGATTTCCCCATGGTTGCAAAGGGCATTATGCCAAGAACTACCGGTTGGGTTATTTCTGTTGAAGAGTTCAGGCGTGGCGACTGGCTTATGTATGGCATAGGCGGTATTCCAAAACGTAAATTTACACATGGAATAGTAACCGCTAAACATATGCTTGAATACTTGAAAAAGAAAAAACACTC
>JAGCIP010000165.1 GCA_017648525.1 Clostridia bacterium | reverse complement strand
TCTGCAGTTGAGGTGTGGTTTATCAATAAAATTGAAGAGGAAATTAATGCATGGATTAAATCTGTTGCTCCTGATGCTGAACCAATTACCATAATGATGTTTGCGTATTTTCATAATGCAGAGGCACCCGTAAAAGTCTTGGAGAACGGGACTATAGTGCCTGTGGACGAACGGGCTGTACCTAATGAAAACGTAATGGTTGTTTATGCACCTTTTCATAACGATTTTACGTATTCGTTTGATGACCCACGTGTAGGAACGACGCATCGTGATTTGAAAAATTGGAGTGCGATTTGCGATAGTATGATGGTTTATGGCTATTGCAATAATACCGCAGCACCAATGTATCCGACGAATATAATCAACACTATGGGTGGTTCTTATAGATTCGCCAAAGATAACAATTTTAGAGGGTATATGGAAGAACTTGGCGGTTATCCGTCGATGGAAAGGTTAAAGTGGTATATTATGTCACAAATGTGGTGGGATGCATCACAAAGCGTTGACGAATTAGCTTACGAATTTATTGATTTTTACTACGGACCAGTAGCAAATGAGTTTAAGCAATACTACGGACAATTGAAACAATTCATCGTATACCAAACTGAAGGCTTGGCAAAAAGATGGAAATCGCCACTATGACGCACGCCAATGTTGTTTATTGGCCGATTGGTATGATTAATACCTTTTCTGAGATGATCGAGGCTATGCTCTTAAAACTTGAAGAAGTGAAGAAGACGGATATGGAAGCCTATCAGACGTATTTTGACCGAGTCAATATTGAAAAATTATGGGTAGAATACTGCCATTTGTTTAATCACCGTCAATATTTAGACAAGCAGGCGAACAACGAAAAGGTCGATTTTTTACTTAAATATATGACGGAATACAGCGTTTGCACGAGTCTAATTGACGGAATAGAAGGATATAGAATTAAATAGTCCGCACGTAAGGAGAAAGCATATGCTGTGCAAGGCGCATAATTTATACAGAAAGGGAAAAATTGCAAGTTGAGACGAGGGTTTGCCTCTTGGCAACGGTAATATGGGCGGTCTACTGTTTGGCGATAAGCAGGTTTGTTTGTCGCTGGATAAGGGTAGCTTATGGGATAACCGCCCCGCTCCTCAAACGCTTGAAGAAGGGTATCATTACGACCATCTTATTGAGCTTGTTAAAAGCGGTAAGGAGGAAGACTGGAACGAATTTATCCGTTTATTCAGTAAAACGACGGCGAACAATACTCCCACTAAAATTAATGCAGGAAAAATTATTTTTGATATGCCCGTTTGCGAAAAAACGGAGTTTTATTTGGATATTGCAACGGGCGAAGCGTGTGTGAATAACGAAACGCAAAGCTTAAAATCGTTTATAAGTGCGGATAAAAATCAAATAATCGTAGACGGAGTCGAAATACAAGGAAATCATATTCCTATGGACGCCTATAAAAAAGAATATACAGTTATGGTATATTACAAATAATCAAGAATTTTTATCGTGATGGAGGTAGATTATGGAAAGGTTAAAAATTGGATTTATAGGTCTTGGGGGAAGAGGTCAAGGCTTATTAAGTAATGTATTAAAAAACTTTAAAGATGTAGATGTTGTTGCGCTTTGTGATTCGTATACTGATAGGGTAGAAAATGCGGTGAAAAAGGTATATGAAGCAAATAAAACAACAGCTAAAGCTTATACAGAAGCGAAAGAACTATTGCAGGACAAAGAGGTGAATTTCGTTCTCATTTCTGCGTCGTGGGAAGCGCACGTGCCATTGGCAATAGCGGCAATGAAGACAGGGAAAGTGACCGCATTAGAGGTGGGCGGAGCTTATTCTATAGAAGATTGCTGGGCACTTGTTCGCACTTATGAGGAAACGAAAACACCTTTCGTGTTTTTGGAAAATTGCTGCTATGGAAAAGAAGAACTTTTAATTACTTCAATGGTAAGAAAAGGTTTGTTTGGTGAAATATCTTATTGTCACGGTGCATATTTTCATGATTTGCGTGCGGAAATTTGCGGTGGGTTAAAAAACAGACATTATCGGTTACGCAATTATTTAACGAGAAACTGCGATAATTATCCTACTCATAATTTAGGACCGATTGCTAAACTATTAAATATTAATAGGGGAAATAGAATGTTGACTCTTTCCTCTTTTTCATCAAAAAGCCGAGGATTATCAGAGTTTGTGAAGGGTAAGGAGGAATATGCTTTTTTACAGGACAAACACTTTGCACAAGGCGATGTTGTTATAACGAATATTACGTGTGCAGACGGCACGTTAATAACTTTGAAGTTGGATACTTGCTTGCCTCACGCATACAGCCGTGAATTTATGGTGAGTGGAACTAAAGCATATTATAATGATTGCGGAAAAGTTTTATGGTTAGATGATAAAAAATTAAATCACGATATTGATATAAATGTCTTTAATAACACAGTAAACGAGTATGAGGAGCATTTGCCTGCTATTTGGAAATCAATTACGCAAGAGCAAATTGATGCAGGACACGGTGGAATGGATACGTTAATGTTAGAAGACGTGTTCCAAAAGGCGTTGCATAATGAAGAAATGCCGATAGACGTATATGACGCTGCAAGTTGGATGGTAATTACCGCATTAAGCGAACAATCGATTGCAATGGGGGGAGCTCCTGTCTCAATTCCTGATTTTACAAGTGGAAATTGGTTAATGCGTGAAAGCAAAGACGTAATAGATTTATCGTAACGGGTAAAAAAAGGACATTAAAAGATGAAATTATCAGTATTTTTTCTGTATGTAATTCGGCTGGCAAAAGAAAAAGATATATCTATTGAAGAAGGCTTGTTAGAAGTTAAAAAAATGGGCTATGCGGGCGTCGAATTAGACGTTGCAGAGCTTACCGTTGTTCCTAACGCATTAGAGCTTTTTAAAAAACATAATTTTACAGTAACTAGTGTATATGGTGAATGTGATATATTAAACGGCGATATTACAAGCGGATACGCTTTAATTGATACGGCAAAAAAATGTGGAGCAGATAAGGCAATGATTTTGCCTGGTTGTTTTTCTAAAGAGGAATTGACGGAACAGGATAAAAGCTCAAAGGCTAAAATGTTTTCATTTTTGAAAAGAAACGATAAGGCAAATGCTTTGGTGGAAAAGCTAAAAACACTTTGTTTGTATGGTAAAGAAAATGGTATTGAACTTACAATAGAAGATTTTGGAAATCCGCAATCCATTACGGCGTATATAAGCCAGATAGAATGGTTATTTAAGCACGTAAAAGGGTTGCGATTTACATTTGATACTGGGAATTTCTATCTAAATGGGCAAGACGTGTTTAACGCATATCGGAAATTCAAAAAGAGAAGTATTCACGTTCATTTAAAAGATTATTTACTTACGCCACCTATAAATTCAATGGAGTTCTCTTATGAGACGATTTCCGTACCCGTAGGCGGCGGTGAAGGAAACGTGAAAAAGTTGGTAAAGAAATTT